>NZ_QRQX01000001.1:0-185090 GCF_003475665.1 Collinsella sp. AF29-7AC | reverse complement strand
GTTCCGCTATGCGGTTGTCAATTTGCGAAAGAAATTATGCGTCACCCTGTGGCACGCCGCCCCAGAACTCGTACATGTGCACGTGGCAGCGCAGCCAGGTGCGCTCCCTCATGTCCAGCGTCGGCTCGAAGTAGGCCTTCTGGCTGAACGGGAGCACGCCGACGAACAGGTAGATCTTCGAGACCTCCCCGGTGACCGGGTTCACCAGCCCCCTGCCGACCGTCGGGCCGGACCAGTCGACCTCGCAGGACACGCCGGCCTTGTGCTCGATGCGCTTGGTCAGGTTGTTCGCCACGGTGTAGTCCCCGTAGCGCTCGCAGAACCTGGTGTAGCCCATGGCGACCATGTGCTCGCGCGAGCACTTCGACTTGTACTCGTCGTGCAGCAGGCGCAGGTTGACGCCGACCTTCGCCATCTCGGCGTGCACGTAGGACCAGTCGGGCTCCTCGAAGACGCTCTCGCGCGCGTTGCGGTCGGGGTAGAACAGCTCGTAGACCCGCTCGTCCCCCATACCCTTCACCTGGTCCCAGGTGATGCCGCGATCGTCCGCAATGTCGAACACCTCGCAGACGCTGCCCATGGACATGTGCCTGGTCTTGGCGATCGACCTCCTCGACATGCCCTGGTCGCGGAGCTCCATTATGAGCTTCGCCCTTATCTTCCTTGCCATGTGGTTTCTCCTTCCGTGGATCGGTTGCATGGCAAGCCGATTCTACGGGCGGAGGAGGGGCGATACGGAAATGGCGGAACGGGCGATACGGAAGGAGCGAAACGTCTGGATGGGAAGCGATACGGAAAGCGCGAAACAGGTGCTACTCAGAGCGCGCAATACTCACCGCCCGCGGCGCGCTTCAGTACCGCTCGCATACGCGCCCGCGCCCCACCGGTCCGCCGCCTATACGATCGAGACGCCATACCGGTAGTCGAGAGAAAGGAATGGATCATGGCGAGAAGGATACCGGCGAGGGAGGTGCCCAGGCTGAGGTCGTCGAACCTATCGCTCAACGCGATCGCCGCCGCGCTGCACGCGTCGAAAGCCAGCGTCTCCGTCGTGCTCAGGGCCGCGGCCGAGCACGACGTCGCCTGGGAGGAAGCGGAACGGATGAGCGCCGGGGAAGTGTACGCCCGCCTGTTCCCGGAGCGCGAGCAGCCGGGGCCGGTGTACCCGGACCCGGATTGGGACGCGGTCCACGCCGAGCTCGCGAAGGTCGGCGTCACGCTCAGGCTCCTGCACGGCGAGTACCGCGAGGAGTGCGCCGCGCGGGGCGAGGCGGCCACGTCCTACGACCGCTTCTGCAAGCGGTACAGGCAGTTCACGGTCAGCAGGAACGTCGTGAGCAGGGTCGGCCGCAAGGCGGGCAGGAACATGGAGGTCGACTGGTCCGGTCCGACCATGTCCCTCGTCGACCCGGCGACCGGCGTCGTCTCGAAGGTCTACCTGTTCGTCGCCCGCCTGCCCTTCAGCAGGTACAGCTACGTCGAGCCGGCCCTCGACATGAAGCAGGACACCTGGCTGCGCTGCCACGTCCACGCGTTCGAGTTCCTCGGAGGCGCCACCCCGTGCATCGCGCCCGACAACCTCAAGACCGGCGTCACCGCCCACCCGAGGGAGGGCGAGGTCGTGCTCAACGCCGCGTACGAGGACCTCGCCGCCCACTACGGGTCGGCGGTCATGCCGGCGAGGGTCCGCAGGCCCCGCGACAAGGCGACCCGGCGTCGTCGACCTCCTCGGTCAGCCACTAGTCTATAACCAGCAGCTCGCCGCGTGGCTGGCCACCAAACTACCAGATTACTATGAAATAATACGAACATGCTGCGGAGAAAAAGACCATAATTGACGTAAGAAGCAGCATAGTTATTCTTGTCGTGCTTTCTTCCTTTATCAATTTGCCTGAATTACTGATCTGTATGCCCCCTGTAGAAAAAGAAGGGGCAAGCAAGGCAGCGTATAGCAACAGCGGAGTAAGGTATCGTGCTTGACAACCTGCAATGGTATCCGATCCAACTGATGTAAAGCTCACATATAAAGCCGTGCAAACAAGAGCAATCGATGATGCGACTATAGTAAGAACCCACAACCTACCACACAGGCTCAATCCAAAAGTCTTCGTTTTTGGACTATCAATTAAAGATCCAACGACGAGAACCGTAAAGGGCAAGGCTGAGCTCCATTGCAACACAACCGGAAGAGAGACGCCCATATAAGAGAATGAAAGCGAGTACATATCGGAATTAACAGGGGAAATATAGCCCAATATGAAGTTGATGAGCGTGTATGCGTAATCCAACGGATGAGAGAGAATATACGCGATTTGACCTGACGCACTAACATCAGATCCCCCGCGGGCATCCCCTGCTTGCGCATCAGCGCTAAATAGCATTGGCAACACAAATGATAAAACCATTACGAGCCCGAAGGCGACTACGAAACCGATATAGCGTTTGTAAGCGGTGCGCGAGGAAAACTTGGCTCGGGGCATAAGAAGTAGCAGACCAATGACTGGAAAGTAAATTGCCTTTGGAGCAAGCCCTAGGAATAACGCAGTGACGATTTTTAGCAGGCTTTTGATTGTAAGTCGCTCGAGCGGACGGCTAATTTCTCTCACTACCAAAGCAGCTGCAAGCATGAGAAATGACGTCACAACAGGATCATACGAATAATTTGAAGCGAGAAAAATACTCGTCGGAAGAAGACCAATGAGCATCATGGACAACTTTTTAGTAGGGATAATACGGATGGCGAAAGCAACAACTACTGCATATGAAATAAGGTTGCCCATCTTACCAAACATGAAGCTCACCAAAATTGGAACATGGAATACGCGAGCTACCCACAGACCGATTGCCGATGGAACATACCCGAATGTGGAGACCGTAGTGAGGCTGCTTTTCGATATGGGCGATGCAAAACTTGCCTGCTCCATATATTCGCCCGACTGTTCAGCAGAAGCACCCGCTTCAGCGACCTCATCCACCGACTCGCGGAGCAATTCATGGTCTAAATTCACCGCAGCCCAGGGCTTGGTGACGAGCAGTTGATCCGCGTATGAATACTCCGAATGTCCTAGGTATGACAAACCGAGAGCCCTGTCGTAATGAATCTCGTCATCCCAAGAAATCGCGGTTACCGGAGGTGCGATGAAAACTAAGAAAGATCCCAATAGTAGGCAAGAGCTGAGAAAAAAAAGCTCGACCCTTCCCTTCTTCCAGAAATAAAAGAACGCACCAACGCCGACAAGGAACAAGCAAATCAACAGATAAGTTAAACGACCCGCAACTACACCGATTATCTTAGAGACAAAGTAACTAGGCACCAAGCAAATTATTGCGACAAAGAGGGTCATCAGCGTGACACCCGGAATAGAGTAGACAAACAGTTTGCCAATAGACCTTTGATACGAATGCCCTGAAGGCCCGATCTTGGGAACCGCGGCGTACGAATTGGAGACATGTACGATTATGCAGCCCGAAATAGCGACGAAAAAGATTAGAATACGTCGCTTGCTCCAATCTGATAACTCTAACGGGGTAGACAACGGCGCTCCCCAAAGCGTAAACACCTCAAGAAGAATGGCACCTATAGCGCTTAACCCAATGATACAAGCGAGCATCTTGGGAGAAGAAACGCCATATTTGGTCTGTTTCGGAGTCCTAAGAAAGAAATGATACGAATAAGCAATGAGTACAGCTCCGACAAACGCAGCCAGGGCATAGACAAAAGCCGCGGAAGGACGTAGCTTGATAAAGGCCAGCGACGCAGCAGATAAAACGCCGACGAGCAACGCGGCAATTACCCCAATATCCGCCTTACTCAGATCGGCCTTCCCAATAGTCATCTTTCTTTATCCTCCAAACCTCAAGCGGGGCTAAGGGCAGTTTCAGAGTTTTCCCCTCACTTGCTATTCTGCACTGGTTAGTATCGATACAGCATGCCTGGGCTCAATCGATTTCTCATCATCTGATGATACAGTGAGCCCTCTTGGCTATTTGCTCATTCTCAAGTTCTTGTTCCAAGATTAGCAACATCCCGCGCAATTTTGAACGGCGCCTTGCAAGGCATGCCCTAGACGCAATAAATAAGATGAGAATTACACATGAAGCGGAAAACCAAATAATCAGAGAGGCAATGGTGCTATCCGCAGAAATCTCACCATTGCCTCCCTTGTACCATTCTGAGAAGGCCCAGCCGATAGTAGCTCCCGGAAAACCCATGCCACTGACATAAGCGAAACGATCTCGCCGTCCCCATTTGCGGCATCAAGCAGTGCAAGCAGGATTCTTACTTACTGCGCCAAACCAAGCTCCATCTTTTGAGGAGCCTCGGATGTGCAGCTTGAACAAAAAGAAATTCTAACCAAACGCCTCCCGGAAACTTTCTTATCGTTGTTACTCATTTTGAGCTCATACTCCGCACAGCCCAAAATCCCAGAATCGCCGTGACATCGTTTATGCGAAAGCATATCCGGGATTTTTATATTTGGCTATGTCACAACAAACAGTTGATAAATAGCCATTTTTATAGGGGAGTATCAGAACTCCCCTACAAACTGTTATTTGCAGTTATCTATACTCATTTGGAATTTCGATATGAAGTGTCTCACACAATAACTTCACATCATGTGCATCATTTTCATCAAACTCGTATCCCAGATGGAACATTACTTGACTATATGGTTCAATACAGGAAACCTCTATTTCCTCAATTCTTCCTTTACCCGAAAAAGTTTCTACCGGAAAACAATCCCCATCATAAAGAATTTCACCTTCGTCCGTATATTCAAAACAATGCAAATCAATAATTCTGTTTTTCAAATCTTCCCATACAGTATGGTTCAATGTTGTATATTCCATCTTAATCTCATAAAAGCCATTAGCTTTCATTATTTCTATAAAGTTCTGATAATCGTTCTTTTCTACAAAAATGTCAATATCATTATGGGCTCTTGACTGATATCCAAGAAGAGCATCTACACCCCAGCCACCATCAAGAAAGACTTTAATCTCCGCATCTATTGCAAATTGAAGAATCTGTTTTACATCTGTTATATTGACCATCTTATCATCTCCACAAATTCTAATTAGGCGACCAGAGGAACTGCTGGTCTGTTTGATAAATCTCTGCATTTAGCAGTTTTCAATGTTGCCAAAACGAAAGTTAAGAAGATGTTCCTTTTCTCCATGTCGCTTTCTTTGGCGTAATTTACAAGGTTATTCCACACAAGATAGTTGTTCAGATACTTGGTAGAAACACCGTTAAAGCCACGCATAAACCTCTTTAGCTGGCTATGGTAGCTATTGATATGTTGGATATTATAAATGCCTTTCTTGGCTTTGCCAGTCTTTAACTGCACAAGGTCAATGCCATTGGCATTTGTAAATCTCACATAGGAGTTCATCTTGTCCGTAACAAGAGTGGAATTGGTCTTAATCCTACCATCATAAATATGATGTAAATCTCTTGTAGAAACTCTACCAGTATTCGTAATCTTGGAGATAGACAAGCCATTCCTATTAACCGCACAAGGAACACATACCTTTTCTTGGGACAAGCCTCTGATATGTGTAGAATGACCACGCTTATGAGCCTTGCGTGGCATAGCAAATGTCTTACTCTTGCTATGATTGCCCTTGTACGAGATGGCGAAAAAAGTTTCGTCAGCCTCAATAATGCCGTCAAGGGTAACATCGTCTGCCATATTCTGAAGTGCATCCAAAATCTTGTGTCTCCAAAGGAATGCGGTGTTTCTGTGAATCCCACAAGCAACAGCAGTCTTACGAATGGATAAGCCATTCATCATACAATCAATGTACTGCTCCCACACGGACAAGTCTTTTCTTGTACCAGACACAATGGAGTTCGTAGCAATCACGAAGGACTTGCCACAATCCTTACATACATATCGCTGTGTGCCATCTTTACGATGACCATTGCGAACCACATGGATACAGCCACAAAGAGGGCATACACGACCATTTGCAAAGCGTTCCTTTGCTACGAAATCTTCAATATTCAAAGACTTTACAAAGGCAGGACTTAAAAGCATTGTTTTAAGGCTTTCCTGCTCTGCGACAGTCAACTTACCGATAATATCTAATGCGTCTTTGATAGTAGGCATATCCAATTACCTCCTTCGGTGGTACTGTTTCTTACTATTATTATACGCTATTTCTCGTCAAAATCAACCATTTGTTGTGACAGAGCCTTATATTTAATATCCCTAACACACTCCCCAACTCGCCTGCAGCGCTACGTATCTTCTTGATCGTCCAATCACTTCATAAGCGCAAGCTATTCAACGCGAGAATTCTCGCGGCGTTTCAGTTTGGGGATTTTTACCATGGTTGACTCGTCAGGAGATGACGAGTCTAGCACCGGGGCTGCGCCGCGAGGTGGAGTATAATCACTTTTCGTTGAACGTTTTGTCCGTGAAAGGCAAGTGCATGCAAAGCGATGATACTCAGACTCCGTCCCCGAAGCCGATTCTGTGGATGGTCATTCCTTGTTACAATGAGGAAGCTGTCTTGCCGGAAACATCTGGGACGTTTTTGTCTGAGCTCAGCGGATTGATTTCGGCCGAAATCGTAAGTGATAAAAGTAGCATTCTGTTTGTAGACGATGGGTCGAGTGATAGCACATGGACCATCATTGAAAGACTCTCAAACGACGATGCTCATTTCAGGGGAATATCACTGTCAAGAAATCGAGGTCATCAGAATGCCCTTCTTGCGGGGCTTATGGAAGCGCGTAAGTACTGTGACGTCTCCATTTCTTTGGATTGCGACGGGCAAGACGATATCTCGGCCGTATCTAAAATGATTGAAAAGTACCTGGACGGTAGTGACGTCGTATATGGCGTTAGAAACGACAGGTCTACCGATACGTTCTTTAAAAGGATGACTGCGGAGGCTTTCTACGGCATGATGAAAGAGATGGGGGTAGATACCGTCTTCAATCATGCAGATTATAGGCTCTTGAGCCTTGCCGCTCTGGATGGGTTGTCGGAATATGGAGAATCAAATCTGTTCTTGCGCGGAATGGTTCCGTTGATTGGGCTTCCCAGTTCAACCGTTGAGTACTCGCGCGCAGCTCGCGTTGCGGGTGACAGTCACTATCCCCTACGAAAGATGATAGCTCTCGCTGTTGACGGGATAACGAGCCTTTCGATTAAGCCTATCCACCTAATTAGCGCGGCGGGCGCTGTAATTGGCTTCGTTGGCCTATTGGGGACCTTTTGGGCGATCCTCTCTTATTTCTCTGGGGCGACGGTTTCGGGCTGGACGAGTACCATCTGTGTCATCTTGTTTTTGGGTGGCACGCAACTCCTGAGCCTCGGTGTTATCGGCGAGTATGTGGGCAAGGCGTATCTTGAGACAAAGAGTCGCCCGCGCTATCTAATCGAAAAGAGAACGTATGAAAGCAACCGACGAAACCTAAGGGGCTAACGTGGTCGAATCTTGTCCTGCGACACGTGGAGTCGTTAAGATTCCGTGGTTTTTGCGTTTTGGCAGATGTGTCGCTTTGGCGTATTTCTCGCTTGCCCTGCTTGCCGTTGCTTTCCTTGCCCCGCGCCTGCCTTATGCCTGCAAAGGGGAGGAGGCATCCCTTTCTTTACCTAGTCTGGCTGTGGTTGTGATAGTGGGGCTCGTTGTCTCTGTGGCATTGGCTAAGAGACGGCCAAAGGCGAACGTGGACTTCCTTGGTCTTCAAATGTTTAGACGCGTTAGCATTTCATTGGCCGTGGTAGTTTTCGTGCTTCAAATCTGCCTAATCAATAGCATATATTTTGAGACAGGCTGGGATGTCGGTGTGCTGATGTCGGGGTTGTCCGATGAGGGAGCCACGCTGGATTATTTCTCGCGCTATCCCAACCAGCTGTTTTTGCTTTTTATCTTCAAGACTGTGGGCCACTTTTGCCAACTTATTGGATTCCAAAACGTATACCTCATGCTTGACGTGGTGGGAGCAGCGTGTGTTACTTTGGCTGTTGTTCTGACCTCCTTTGTTGTGGCGAGGCTGGCGGGTTTTGGTCCTGGGTACTATACGCTTGCGTTCGGCTGTTTGTACTTGAGCTTCTCTCCTTGGATTGCGGTTCCTTATTCAGATACGTATGGAACTATCTGCCCCGCGCTGGTCTTGTTTCTGTACAACAATACTGGCCGAAGCCCGTTACGCACATTCGGCATGCTCTTTTTCGGCGTGGTCGGATACTTTATTAAGCCTACGGCCATCTTCGTTGTTGTCTCAATTGTGCTTATAGAGGCTGCATGCGCGATAAGTCGTCGAAGGTTTGTCGTTGACGGGCAGTTGGATTGCTCTCAAATCAAATCGCTCTTTTTCCAATTCGCTGCGATCACATGTGCTCTTGTTCTCTCGTTTGGCGCCAACTCACTCGCAAGGGAGGCGGGTCCGGTGATTGACGCCGATAAATCCTTTTCGATGGCTCATTTCTTGATGATGGGATTTAATGACGAGACTTATGGGTGCTACTATGAAGACGACGTTATCTATTCCGCCTCATTTGGTAGCCAACAGGATAGATCACATGCAAATTTCGAAAAGTGGGCTGAGAGGTTAGAGTCTCTGGGTCCCCAGGGTGTTTTGAAGTTGATGGTCCAGAAGACTATTTCGAACTATTCGGACGGTACTTTTGCGTGGGCTGCTGAAGGAAACTTTTTTTTGAGTACTCCTCATTCTGACAACACGCTGTCAAAGTTCTTTGGAGAAGACGGCTCTTTCACGCTGTTCCAGGTTTTTGCCCAGCTTTGCTGGATGTTTGTCCTGGTCGGTATGTGTCTGAACTGGCTGAAGTTCCCTAGATCAAAGACGGAGTATGTGGTTTTATGTTCGGTGTTCTTGCTCAGCGTGTTTTTGATGCTGTTTGAGTGCAGGGCCAGGTATATGTTTCTCTATTCTCCATTTTTTATTGCGCTCGCGGTGCTTGGATGGAGAAACCTGATTGATGTGTTTGCGAAGCGATTCTCGGAAAACAGACTGTCTGGCCGAGAAAGACTCCGCGGGGTTTAACTTGCGGCGAGAAACCTCTTTCTAGACCAGTAGTTCTACATCATAACAACGGCTATGGCGGCAATCTTTAACTATTCTGTAGTCCAGGTTCGCCAAGTAGGTTCTAATCCACATGCAAATCTCATTGATGACCAGACCTGGTAGTGCAAGGGGTTGAATTGTCACTCTTGGATATTTAAATGAAGGCCGCATTTAGATGGTAGCTATCGAGGAGGGACCTGCCGGCATCCGTAGCGCATTGAATGCCGTGAACATGTCGTGCATGAAGCGAGGGCTAAGCTGTGGGTGAGCTTGTCGAGCACGGTCACGTGCACCCCGGGGTAGTTCTTCACTACGTAGTGCACGAAGCTGGACCCGATGAAGCCGCAGCCACCGATGACGATGATGTTGGTGGGTTCGAAGGGCATAAAGACTGGTGTCATGCTACTTGAGAGCGAGCTCTTCAACAAGTGCGTTCACGCGACGTCTGAGCTCTGCAATCTTTACCGTGTTGGAGAACTCTCGATAAAGAAGCAGCGCAATTGCATAGAGGAATACGAAGTTCGACGGGCTTTCGAAGCCAAGGGCCCCTGCGAGCCAGAAGGCAATCTGGGGAACGGCTGCAAACACGACAAAGCTCAAAGCAAAGAACAACCAGAACACGGAGTCGAGAACCTGTATCTGAGCCTTACGGAGCTTCTTCACTATCACGAACAAGATGGCAAATGCACCCAGAATGAGTACGACCCTTAAAACGCTAGACATATAATCACCTGAACCACTGAACGAAAAGAATGGAGATGCAAGCTCGCGCCATGTAAGCAATCGACTTGGAGATATTAAGATAGCTCTCCCCCGCCTGGCGTTCACGCATCTCAACTTGAACCTCGCTCACCTTCGCCCCCTTTTTTATAAGAAGCGAAATGCTCTCGGGCTCAGGGTTAAGCGAGTCGTCCTGCGCGAAGCGCTTAATCATTTCCTTGCTAAACATTCTCATTCCCGAGGTAGGGTCAGCTACGCGCTTTCCCGTAGTCAGCTTGATCATGACTGTAATAAGGCGTGAGCCAATCATTCGAGTGGAGATTTCCTTTTTCACGTGGAGGAAGCGTGAGCCAATTACGATATCAGCGTTTTCATTAATAGCGGTCTCGAGCATTTCATCGATATACTCAGGCATATGCTGACCGTCCGCATCAAACTGAAGGGCATAATCGTAGCCGTTGCGGAGCGCGTACTTCATGCCCGTCTGAAATCCAACGGTGAGGCCAGAATTGACTGGCAGTGTTACGTAGTTGTACCCACGATCGCGACAAATCCGCTCAGTTAAATCCTTGGAGCCGTCGTTTACTACGAGATAGTCAACACTTGGAGCGACACCTACCAGCTCGTCAACCGTGGCCTCGAGCGATTCTTCCTCATTATACGCTGGAATAATAACCAGCAATCGATGATGCTTATCCATACATCCACCTTACCTTTTATCTTCCGAAACGTAATCCAGGCATCACATACTATTTCCAGTAGCCTTTTAGCTGAATAACTAACACGGTTGCCATGAAGCCTATTCCACAAAGAGCAGAAATGAGACAGACATATGTAACACCATCCATCGAATACAGAGCAATTAAAGGTAAGGCGCAGAGAGAGGAAATTAGAGCAGCAACATTCCCAACAAAGGCACCCCGGAAGTTTCTGATAGCCATTAGCAAATCGTTTACAAACCACATATACCCCGTAAGCATCGCAAGCGCCACAAGCGGAGGAAGTAGATATGAAAAGCCAGACATCTTTTTCCCATACACAAGAACAAGAACCGGCTCACCTAAAACCATTACTCCAATAGCGCACACCAGCCCCAGAACAACGATCCCGACCGTCGCCTTTGTCAAAAGCGCATTGAAGCCTTTCCTGTCCCTAGCAGCAAAACTCTCCGAAAAATAGCCTAGAAGAGGATTGTAGATATAGGAGGCGCCCGTCTGAATAAGCGCAACAGGAGCAGCTGCGGCAGCATAAATGCCAAGAGCAGCCTCCCCTTGAACACCAACAAGGTATTGCCTTGGAATCGAAGATGCTGACGCCGCGGCAATGGACGCAAGAACGATGGGGAGACATCTCAAGGCCAGTCGAAGGCACTTTTTGAACGAGATGCTTGGGGCCAATGGGCCGAATTGAAGGGTCCTTGGCAAATCGTAGACAGCACCAACGAGGATCACGACAACGGTCATTGCAACTATCGCCGCCTCGAGCGATTCGCATAAGCCAAACACTACGGTAAAGGCAACAAGAGATAGAATCCCCTGAAAAGACAGAGACTTACCGATGTAATCCATTCGATGATGGCGCTGATCGCACGCGTGAAAGACGTCTACAACCAAGGAAATAGACTTGTAGACGGCATAGAGCAGAATAGCTGCAATCGCTCCCGATTCGCATGTAAACAGCGAATAGCCGGTGCACAGAGCGAGCGCGACTCCGCAAGTGAAAAACCGAAACGCCAGGTATTCACCCGTGGTATTCTCATTCTCAACATCTGAGACCTGGTACGTATACATGCGATACTGAGCGATAGGGGCAAAGATGTTGTAGATGGACATTGCCAAAGAGAAAACGCCGGATGCCTCGTAACCTGAACCAAGGCGAACGATCAGAATCGTAATCAGCCATTGGCAAGCAAGGTTAACGATGGAACCGAACGAGTTCCACAGCATATTCTCTTTAAGAGAGAGCTGCTTAACCTCACTCATCTACCGAACCAATGCTTCCCCGAGACTTTGCAGCCCCTTCTCCAGAACATCAGCAATTCGCTCACTCGCATGACCGTCACCATACGGGTTGCTGGCATGAGCCATGCGGGAATATGCTTCTTCATTCTCTAAGAGGTCGCAACATGTTGAGAAAATAGCATCTTCACTTGTGCCAACAAGCTTAAGCGTGCCCGCCGCAACGCCCTCAGGGCGCTCGGTCGTATCACGCATCACCAAAACCGGCTTACCCAAGCCCGGGGCCTCTTCCTGAATGCCGCCTGAATCGGTAAGAATCAAGTAGGAGCGGGCCATGAAATTATGAAAATCAACCACGTCTAGAGGATCAATTAGATGAATGCGGTCGCAGCCGTCCAACTCTTCATGAGCCGCCTTGCGAACGACAGGATTCAAATGTACAGGATAAACAGCGCGCACGTCATCATGCTTTTCAACAATTCTGCGAATAGCCCTGAACATGTGGTGCATGGGCTCGCCAAGATTCTCTCGACGATGAGCCGTAATCAAGATCAGGCGCCTATCTCCAACCCAATCAAGCTCGGGATGCGAATAATGATCGCGCACCGTCGTACGAAGCGCGTCAATGCCAGTATTTCCCGTCACGAAAATTCGACTGGAATCCCGATGCTCAGAAAGCAGGTTGTTGCGAGCTGCTTCAGTTGGAGCAAAGTGCCAAGCGGCAAGTATGCCGGTTGCCTGCCTATTAAATTCCTCGGGATACGGTGAGTGGATGTTGTATGTACGCAGACCCGCCTCGACATGGCCCACGGGAATGCCCTTGTAGAAGCATGCAAGTGCGGCGGCAAAGGACGTCGTCGTATCACCGTGAACAAGAACAACGTCGGGCTTGAGCTGATCCAGCACGCCGTCCAAGCCATTAAGAACAGCCGTGGTAACATCGAACAAAGTCTGTCTTTGTTTCATGACGTGCAAATCAAAATCGGGCACAACCCCAAACTCCTCAAGGACCACGTCGAGCATCTGGCGATGCTGGCCGGTAACGCAAACCTTCGCGTTAAGGCCAGATCGGTTCTTCAGCTCCTTTACGAGAGGACACATCTTGATTGCTTCGGGCCTTGTTCCAAATACCAACAGGACCGTCTTCTTCGACAAAGAGCTCATGCTGCACTCCATACTTCACTCAAGCCTATTTGCACAAACCAAACATTTTCAATAACGAACGGTACATAAATCCACAAAACGGAATGGCTTTTGCCCTTATTCCGACTGTGCTATGCATCAACTCTGAAACGTACAGGCGATATCCCTTCCAGTTCGTAATGAGCAGCCGATCAGTATTCTTCGTGTAGCCATCGGCAAGGTATTCGCACACGTAGAGAGGAAAGGCGTACCCACGAATTAGATATCCATCGTTGCTGAATCTATTAAAGACAACTGCTTCAGGAACAAACCGCTCATCTTCAAAAACCGGGAATCGGTACTTCCTCAACCGTTCCGTCACAAAGGCCTCGGCAAGGTCACCCGTAATCCCCTTCGATCGGCGATCAATTGACGAATAATCGATGTACGAACCCACATTGTCTTGCAGAATTCCTCCCGTAAGCTTGTTGCCCGGAAAAATACGAACTCCCGACAAGGCAATCAGGCGCTCGTTAGACATAACGGTTTCACAGTTCTCCCCAATACGCTCCAAGGCATCATCGGTTAGATAATCGTCGCTGTCTACCGGGAAAAACAAGGCTCCCTTCGCCTCATCAAGACCCTTATTCCATGCAACGTGCTTTCCGCTATTGACCTGGAAAAAATAGCGGATAGGAAATTTCACCTGACAATCTTGCTGCATCGCCTCGACGAGCTTTCGCGTATCATCCGTGCTTCCATCATCAACAATTATCCATTCGAAATCTCGAAAAGATTGTCTTTTCAGACTTTCGAATAGCTTGGGAAGGATATATGCGCGATTATAAGTCGGGGTAAAAACCGTTATAAGCATAGACGACCCGCTCACTTTAGCAACTGGACCCAACGCTTCCCAAATCCCTGGCAAACGGGATGAGGGAATTTGCAAAAGAAACCTTTTGCACCAGGCGATCACATGAATCCCTGTCGCATACCGCATTGTCCATTTTCAAAACGAGATCATCCACATCCCCGTTATACAGAAGTCCAACACCATGTCTATCAATCTCTTCGGCAATGTCGTAAACGTAAGGAGTAGTGATTACCGGCCTGTGCGCCGCGACGTATTCCAAGAACTTGTTAGGGTAAGCAAAGTGGTTCGTTGGAACGTCCTCTCTCAACATCACGAAGAAGTCCGCAGCACAGAACACGCTAGGGAGGTCAGATGGCTTGAAGCTATCGAATTCAACGTCGTCACAATCACCGATTGCGGCGCGTGCAGAAGTAACGTCACCAGACAAAACAAGTAGCTTTGCCCCACGCCTCTTCAGTATTTCGCGATACAACTCTGCAGTTTGCGGAAGGCATTGCCACGACGAAGCTCCGCCTGAGTAAACGAGCAGCCACTCGTCATCTTCTACGCCGTACTTCCTCCTATAATCCTCTCGATACTTAAGCTCCTCCGCACGACCAAAGCTTGGCTTCGCCCCCGTCGCACACGGAACAATGTAGAACTGACCCTCTTTGCAGCCGCACTCTCGACAAAGGAAACTGCGATACGCTCGAGAAACACAAAAGATACGGTCGAACTTACGCAAATATTTGCGCTGCTCGTATCTCTCAACAAAAGCGGCGGCACGGTGGAATGAGCCAAGGAAGAGGGGCTCGTCGCGTGCAAGAAGGGAGCCGTCGCCGTAATAACCATGAACATCAGCACATACAAAAGCTCCCGACGCCTCGGCGGCGCGCTTCATCCGGTCGACATAACGAAACAGCCCCACGCCAGAAAGGATGATCGCCTTGTAGGAGCCACTCAAAACCTTTTTTTCCGCAGTGGTAATTAGCTCTTCATATCCCGACAGCAGCTGCATGGGATTCATAAAATCCCGCCGAACATAAACGCCGGGTCCAAAAGCTTCACCACCCTCAGAAACACCCAAGCGAACATTGCAAAGAGCCGCAACATCAGACTCAATGCCCCACCCATTCTTTAGAGCATCTGCTCTATTTTTAATCAGGCTAAACTCGCCGCCCGAGGTGGCAACATTCCTTGAGGTCACAATAAGAATATCGTGCATCACTATACCTTCTCATTCTCCTACTTCTGAAGAAAACAATATCCGAACGAGGAAACAAAACCGCGGCAAACCCCAGTCAACGGAAAAGCAACACCAACGTAATTGCTACGCACCAAGAAGTTCAACGAGCCTCTCTGCAGTATTGCCCCACGTACAATACTCTCGAACTCTACTCTGGACCAGCCGTCCCTTTCGCCGCGTCTCCGCTTTCGATGCGCACGCCACTCGTATTGCTGCGGCAATTTGGTCGGGAGCACAGCCATCCAACAAAAAACCGCAATCTTCCTCACCAAATACTTCGTCAACTCCGCCCACCAAGGGAATGATTGCCGGGGTGCCGCACGCCGAAGACTCGAGAAGGGTCGTACAAAAACCCTCTGATCTCGTAGGAAGACACAGCACGTCTGCGGCCTGAAGCAAGGACGACACATCCGCCGGACGCAAAGGACCAACATAGGAGACATTCTCAGGAGTAGAATCCATCAACTCACGCAGGGGACCATCACCCGCAACCACCAACTTTACGGGCGTTTCATTCAGTTGCTTCATAGCCGCAAGAAGGGAGTCGATACCCTTCTCGGGAATCAACCTTCCAACAAAACAGGCAAGAACAGAATCCGTCCCGACGCCCAATTCGGCACGAAAATCTCGATTTGAGGCATTGGAGCAATAAGCATCAACGTCAATCGCGTTAGGCAGGATATCAATGCCAGAAATACCAAATTGTCGAAGCCAATCCAGGCTTTTCTTAGAAACACCGCAAAACACTGGATGAAACCGCTTGGCAATCGAAGTAATTATGTGTTCATAGGCGCGAACGAACACATCCAATACTGCGTTTCCGAATGTAAGATACTGCGATCCATGGTCAAGAACGATGGGGGTAAGATGATGGCGCCTGGCGAACCGAAGCCCACAGATTGAATGGGGATAAAACCTCGTATTAACTAGGACGCCATCGAAGCACTCGCCATCAAGAGCCCTCAGCATGCTCCGATAAGCTCTTCCAAAACGCGAGACAGGGAACCTGCCACCAAGCAATGGAAAACACGGCAGTCTTACAACCTCAATACCATCGTCTGTTACCTCTCGAGACGGCAGCGAATCGCAATTACACGTGACCACGACCGGCTTATGGCCCATGCCAATGAGCGTAACTGCGAGGTTTCTGGTATAGGACTCAACACCGCCAATGTGAGGCAGATATTGAGCGGAAAAGATTGCTATTCTCAGCGCTTCAGCCATTGATTCTTTCTTACTCTCTCGTCATCTCTATCTCGCTCTAGAAAAGCCAGAACGAGCTTGAATCTTGGCATAAGAGCTCCCAATCTCTTAGCAAAAGATATAGTTTATGGTAGCAGACCGCCCTACAAACAAAAGGACGGAGCTCACGCTCCGTCCTTTTGCTACTTGACGGTCACGGGATTAGTCGTAAAACCGTTACCCAGATACTCGCTTGGTCGACGAGGGACATGGTCGGACCGGACCAGTCGACCTCCATGTTCCTGCCCGCCTTGCGGCCGACCCTGCTCACGACGTTCCTGCTGACCGTGAACTGCCTGTACCGCTTGCAGAAGCGGTCGTAGGACATCGCCGCCTCGCCCCGCGCGGCGCATCCTCGCGGTACTCGCCGTGCAGGAAACTGAGCGTGATGCCGACCTTCGACGCGTGCAGTGCAGAGGCGATCACGTTGAGCGACAGGTTCGACGACGTCAGCCTGAGCACCACCCTCGCCGGTATCCTTCTCGCCAAGATCAGTTCCTTTCTCTCGACTACCGGTATGGCGTCTCGAGCGTATAGGCGGCGAGCCGGTGGGTCGCGGGCGCGGATGTGAGCGGCACTAAAGCGCGCTACAGGTGGTACAGAGAAGGACGATTACTCATGTAGACCCATTACATGCACAAAACATCAAGGACAATTGCATTTAAGCCTTCGCCGTAACCTTTACCGGGAACGGCCCAACGTCCATTTAGGTCCGTCGTCTTGGGAGCACACCCACGGGAAACAAGATTAAAGCGTGGGTCAATACACGGATTATTCAAAGGTTCAGTTGTTGCGTACGCTTTTAAATGCTGCGCCTGAACCCTAAGCCCTTCTCTAACGGAAGAAAAAGTATATCCGGGATTTCCAGGACCGGTGGCTCCAACACCTCCAAAATTGCACTGATTTGCCTGGACCAAATTTCCGAATCTTAAATAGCCCGTCTCTTTCATGACTTGAGCATATAAAACTTCAGGACATACTCCCTCAAATGAGGCTTCTTCGTAAAGGATCTTACAAAACTCATCAATAGAGGCGCTGCCTTTGCTTTTATACACGCTTGTTGGATAAGTATGCTTCCCAACAGTCCTGCCGTAATGAACGGCAGCATCCTCGTAAGAAGTGAAAGACGAGGACATTATATAGCCCTCAAATCCAGTCATGCTCGAACCATTACGGTGCTCTTTCATCCCATATTCGAGATAGTGGAGATAATACTCTTTTAAATTACTTCCGTAAGCCTTCCTAAGATCGAGGTACCTCGTTCTATAACTATAAACGTCGAACGCCTCGGAGCCGCGGCGGCCCTCCGACATTCCGTAGTTGATGAAGTGCCGCAGGACGGCCGAGTCGTCGACCACAGTCACGCCGCCGTAGGTCGACTTGGTGAAGGCCTTCTCGACGTCGCCGTTGCGGGAGAGGTAGTACTCGGGGTCGTAGACGGGAGCGTAGTCCACGCCGCCCGCCTTGGTTGCGGCGCCCTTGAGCTTCGAGCAGCCGGTGGCGTGGCGCCCCTCCTTCTTGCCGTACATAAGGTAGTGCGAGTAGTAGCTGGCGAGGTCGGTGCCGAAGGCGGCGCGGAGATCGGGGTACTCATTGTAGTAGCTCTGCACGTCGAACGCCTCGGAGCCGCGGCGGCCCTCCGACATTCCGTAGTTGATGAAGTGCCGCAGGACGGCCGAGTCGTCGACCATAGTCACGCCGCCGTAGGTCGACTTGGTGAAGGCCTTCTCGACGTCGCCGTTGCGGGAGAGGTAGTACTCGGGGTCGTAGACGGGAGCGTAGTCCACGCCGCCCGCCTTGGTTGCGGCGCCCTTGAGCTTCGAGCAGCCGGTGGCGTGGCGCCCCTCCTTCTTGCCGTACATAAGGTAGTGCGAGTAGTAGCTGGCGAGGTCGGTGCCGAAGGCGGCGCGGAGATCGGGGTACTCATTGTAGTAGCTCTGCACGTCGAACGCCTCGGAGCCGCGGCGGCCCTCCGACATGCCGTAGTTGATGAAGTGATCCAGGGCCTTATCTTTGCTTCCGTTTGCCCATTCGTTAACATCTGGATACTTATTGAGATAGTAGTCGGCATCGAAAACAGACGAATAATCAAGCCAAGAGGATTTGGGGAACTGCGCGATGATGGCATCCGCATCAGCTTCTCCAAGACGTTTGCACCCGGCATCACTAAAGTACTTGTTCGCATCGCCCCAATTGGAGATAAATCCGTGTTCAATCAAAATACCGGGGATTCCAGCTTCACGAGCACAACGAATAACGGCGAATTCGTCGCCTACCTGCATCTGAAAGACACCACGGTTTGTAAGTCCGAGAGCAACAAGATTGTTCTGAACCTTCTGGGCCAGTTCGTACGAAACCTGGGTATAGTCAGCCCCGTTCACGGTAGGCGAATATACCTCGGCACCATGAGCTGCTGACGAACCCGAATTGATATGGAAACTGATATAGGCCTGAGCGCCCTGTTTGACGCAACGCTGAACGCGGTAAAGGAAGTCGTTGCTTCCGTAACTGCCCGACTGCTCACGAGCGAGAATTACCTTAAATCCGTAATTCTCAAGCTTGGTCTTACACGCGCTAACAATCTTCCAAGTTAAGTCGGCTTCGCTCTTCCCATTGCCCTGAGCGCCAGAATCGGATCCACCGTGACCGGCATCAAGTGCAATCACACGAACGTTTTTACGAGCTGAACGGGAATCGATGCTATAAGCCGCAATGCCGTCATCATCTTCAGAACCGGAAAGCGCCTCTTCAATAGAGAAAGCCTCGACAGGATTGCCGTTCTCATCGGCATAGTAGACCGACATATCATCGGAATTGTCAACGCGATCAGATGAAGAAGACGAACTGACTACGTCAAAGCTGTAATCCTCAGACGAGAGGTCCACTGAATAGACTGCTTTCGAATCCTTCACCTGATACGTAATACCGGTTAAAAAATACCGCGCTACCAACAAATCTTGTCCGAATGTAAAGCCCGCAGCATTCCCAGAGAAAGCCGAAGCTTCAACGGAGCGCTCTTCGCCAAAATTGCTGACGAATGATAGGGACGCAGAGGTCAAAACATCAGAATCAGATGCAGTTGCGAACGCCGCCTCTTGCATAGCACCCAAAGAAAGAGAGGGCTGCGCAATGTACAAGTATTGGAAAGAGGCATCGACAGAAGAGGAATCGGGAGATTGGGCCGGCTGAGCGGCCGATTCGACTTCCGAATTACAAGAGTCGGCTTCGGCGGTCTCCTCAGTATCCTCACAAGAGTCGGCTTCGGCGGTCTTCTCAGTATCCTCGGAAACGAAATCCGAAAGTGAAGAGGAGCTAGAGGTCTCGGCTTCATTATTTGAGAGCGAGGAAAACTCAAGTGCATAGGCCGACGAAACGGGAGCAAGGAAGGAAGAGGAAACCAGAACAGCGGTAACCAAATTAGCAACTGCGCAACGAACCTTTTTCATATATGCACTCCCAATAAATTACGTAAATCTAAATAGTAGACTTTAACCAAAACAAAATAGAGCTCAAGCAATTCTAACTGAATTACTTGACCTACTGTTAACCCAATTTCGCCCTTACACCATTATCGGAACCGAGCTGAGGAAGGCAGCGTAGGAGAAACGCGATTACGAATTTGTGCACAGCTTGGGACTTGGCCCAACAATGGCCTACCTTGGCAAAGAGACCCCTGCAATCTTGTCCCACAAAACATCAAACACCCTACCCGGATGCTTGAACAGCGCCCGATACAGAACCTGTCGAATCGCCTCGACGCAGGACGCGACAACATACACGCCGGTCACTACAAGCATTACGGACAGCAGCCCCCACGCTGGGTGGCAGTGGGAGAACACAAGCAAGTTCTTCCACAGCAGCTCCTGCATGTACGCGCTGTCCGTGGCAAGGTACACGCCAAACGACAACGTGGCCAAGTAATTGACAGCAGGCCAATGCGCAGGTTGAGCATTAAAGACAAACAAGCACACCGGAAGTGCGATCGCAAGCGACAAGAGGCTTCCAGGATTAGTCACCACCGATCCGTACACGCTGGAAGCGAAAGCGCTCAAAAGGAGCACGTCCTTTTGAGCCACAAAGTAGCAAACGTACACAGCAACGTACGAAAGAACGGGCAGCACCAAAACCCTCGGACCCGCCCCACCGCAATAATGCCACTTAAACCAACATGTCACGCACGCGATCACGACCGTCTGACCCGTCAGGGAGGAAACAAAGCCACCAATTGTCGAATACGGCACAACGGGCAAGACCCCATATAGCACGACCAGTAGCATACAGAGCTCGCCCAGCCGCCGGCTCGTCAACGCACGCAACCCGTCGAACAGATAGGGTGCCACAAGAATCAGCAGAATATACACCGTAGGAAACCACCACAGCGAGGCGAGCGGAGCAAAGACGGCAGCCATCAGCTCTCCAGCTTGCAGCCCATCCCCCGCATTAAACACGCCAAAGTACAGGACGAGCGGCACACTGTAAAAGAGCATCTGCCCCAGCAGGGTCCAAGCCCTTCGCAGCTGACCCTTAAGTGTCAGTTGTGCGTCGGCCAGATACCACACCGTAATGATAAAAAACACGGCAACGGCAATACGCCCCGAAGGGTACAACACGCCGTGCAGTACCATGCGTGCAACGGTCCCGGGGAAAACGGAAATAGGCTCAGCATTATGAATCACGAAATGATGAGCCACTATGAACCACATCGAGATGATGCGCAGAAGCTCAACCTTTGAATTGCGCCCTTTTGAACGTCCCAAACTCTCCCCCATCAACCGTGCAACTTTTATGAGTCGCTAACGTATCCCGCATACCAACAATTTAGCCAATTACACCTGGAGGGCAAGTTGTGTCACGAAAAGTGGTGTAAGCCCCTCCAGGGCCGTTGTCGGCCGATATCCTACGCGACCTTACCGAGCTTGTCCATGAAGGCGGCCTTCAGCGCGGCAACGGTGGCGCCCCCGACGCGCTTGTGGCGGCACCACTCCGCGACGTTGCGCTCCAGGTGGACTGCTTCTGTCAAGGCTAAACTGAACACCGGGGACTGCAGTGGAAACCCCGGACTGTGTTCCTACGCTACAGGACCTAGGCTTCTTCGGAACTGCATCGGGCTCATATAGCCCAGGTCGCTCTTGCGGCGCTTGTCGCGGTACCAGAACAGATAGGCGTCCGGCATCTCCATGAACTCCCCCATGCCAGCATCGTCCCAGCCCCTTCCGTGGAAGGACTCCACCTTCAGCCTGCCGAAGAAGCCCTCCGCCCTTGAATTGTCGGGTGAGCACCCCTTCCTCGTCATCGAGCGCACGATGCCGTGCCCATCGCAGATGGCGATCCAACCGGGCCACCGGTAATGGCTGCCGCGGTCGGAGTGCACCCAGTGGTGCTCACCATACGCAAGCTGCGAGCAGGCCCGCAGGAGCGATGAGTTGGCAAGCACCGCGTTCGGGGGCGTGCCGATGGACCAGCCGACGGGCATTCCGTTGAAGCAATTGATCGCCGGCGAGAGGTGCACTTGCCGGCGGGGATGCGGAATTCCGTGATGCCTGTGACCCACAGCCCGTTTGGCTGGCCGCGAAGCGGTGTCTGCCCCTCTCGTCCAGGCAGGTGTTCCCAGGCGCCACGTAGACCTCGCCCACGTACGGGCTGTACCTGCGCCTCCTCCGCGGCGCGCAGGCGACCAGCCCCTTTGAATTGCCCATGGAAGGAGAAGACCTATGGGCATCAACTGGAGGGTCCGCACGAAGCCGCTGGCGTTCTGGCTGGGCATCGCGGGCGCGGCGGCGACACCGGTGCTCGCGTACCTGGGACTCGGCTACGAGGCCATTCCACGCGCATGGGCGGCCCGCGGCGCGACCGACCCAGCTCGGCACCCGGAGCGAACGCAAGTTCGGCGCGGGCGGCCCCCGACGGGCGAGCACGTGGCAGTGGTTGCTCCGCTGGGGGGCATAATAATGAACGGTTGGCCTGCGTCCCGTGGCGGTTGCTGCAAAGGCTCCGCTTGGGAACAGATGCAATATTGCGTCCGCACCTTCTGTTAGAATTGTTCACTAGTGTTTTATGCTGCGGTTTTCTGATCCGCCGGCATGGGCTAAGGGGTGTTTTTTGGCTGTACAGGGTAAATCAAAGGAGCGCGTTCAGGACGTTGGCGAGGTCTTCACCAACGAGTGCGAGGTGAACGCCATGCTTGACATGGTGAAATCCGAGACGGAGCGCATCGACTCCCGGTTCCTGGAGCCGCCGTACGACAACGGCAACTTCCTCGCTGAGGTGCTGCGACGCAAGCTTTCCGTGGTGGCCTCGCGCTACCGCAAGAGCGCGACCGACTGCATACACGGTGCCGTCGCGGCGAGAAAGGCTGGCGCAGAGAAGCCGAAAACCGCGGCCGACAGCGGCGCGGCCGGCGTCGAACAAGGCCCAGTTGAACGCACTGGGAGCCGGGTGCAAGGTGCGCCACAAGGCATGGGGCGCCGGCACCGTGACGAGGATAGACGGCGGCTCGATCTACGTGAGCATCGGGGGCAAGGAGCGGATGTTTCAGTTCCCGGGCGCGTTCGAGCAGGAGTTCTTGAGTTTATTGGGAGCATGCATGTCTGACAACGCAATAAACATACCGGGCAACGTGTCCTCCGATATGCAGAAAGAATCCTCCAAACCCCTTTTTACCTTGCAGAGGGGTGCAACAAGGCGTGAGGTAAACGCGGTAGAAGCCAGACATTTTGTTCAAGGCATTCTTTCCAGGTCGATTAACCTAGCCACGCTTATCGGCTCTGGCGCATCTACTCCGGCCATTCCCCTGATGGGTGAAACCTTCAGGAACTTGCGAGCGGACCTCAAGCTCAACGATCCCGATCTATCTATCCTTCTGGAAAGTCGGATAACTAAAATTGCCTGTCGAGATAACGAAGACCCTGCGAAGTACTCGAACATAGAGAACCTCCTCTCGTGGCTGAGTCAGCGCATCGAGGGCTCTCTAGATAGCGCCGATGACGACAAGAGGGTTTCCGATGCAGTTCGCAAGGCCTTTCTCGAGTCCGTCGACATCAAATACAGCGCGGAGCACTCCGACGTCCTTGATAGCTATCGTAAGTTTGTTCAGGGACTTGGCGTATCGCGACAGATCCTTGCGCGCGGTGGTCAAGCTGCCTTCGACGTCGTTAATCTCTTCACAACAAACTACGACCTATTTCATGAGATGGCCCTTGAATCGAGCGGCTACGCCTATGTGGACGGGTTCTCGAACGGGCTGATACCCACATTCAACCCGCGGGAATACCATCGCAGGCCGATTGACCTCGACGAGAGATTCAGGGATCACTACGAACCGGTGAACCCCTTCTTTCGCCTTTACAAGATGCACGGGTCCATCAACTGGAGGATTTATGACGGAAACGTCGTAAAGGTCCCCAGGTTTCCCGACATCACCGACGAGTACCAAGGCGACAGACAACTTATCGCCCCGATGACTTCCAAATACGCCTTGACCCAGGGCTCCCCCTATAGCGATATGTTCCGCGAGTTCGTAAATGCCCTCGCCGTCCCCAACACAGTCCTTCTGACTTGTGGATTCAGCTTCGCGGACTCTCACATATCAAACCTTATCAGCCAGGCTCTTGCGAGGCCCGATTTCACGCTCCTCGCCTTTATCGGCAACCCGGCAGAAGCAGATGTCGGTTCCCCTACACGTGTGTTCTACGATAAGGCAGGTGGCGCGAACACCTATTTCGTATATCCAAGTGAAAGGGAACTGGACCGCAAGCGCCCGCTATACTTCTCGGAATTTGCTGACTTTATCGGGCCCGAGATCACCTTCGGAGACGATGTGGCATCTGGATCTTTGGGGCTTGGTGACAAGAATGACTAATGAGGTTCCCAATCCGGGTTGGCTCATCGGCACCATCTGCTATATGGATCAGGAGAAGATAAGACTACGCGCATCACGTTCCGACTTTTCAGACCGGATGCTCGATGGCGAGCCAAGGCATCTAAACGGGCTCAATCAATATCTCTTTTCCTATCTCTCTATCTCGACAAAGATCATTTTTCGCGTGACTTCCGTAGAAGAGGCCGAGAGGCCGTATTCCGACCAGCCTTCGTCGAGGTTTAGCACGAGCTATATCTTCACCGCCGTCCCCATTGGAGAGATTGAAGGATCTTCCTACGTGCCCGGCGTAGTTGACCTCCCCATGGTCGGCTCCAATGTCTATGCCTGCGATGAATCAATCCTCAAGAGGGTCTTTTGCGTGCGGGAAGGAGTCGAGATTGGGTCCCTCGCTGGGTACGATTCAGTAAGACCCACTTTTGATATCGATTCCCTGTTCTCTGGTCATCTCGCTATTCTCGGTAATACCGGCTCGGGAAAGTCCTCAACCGCGCGGCTCCTGCTTGATAGGGCGGCATCGCTCTTAGATGCCGAGGACGCGCTCGATGCAGAGCCCCGATTCTTCGTCTTCGATCTGCACGGCGATTATGACTTTCTCACGCGCGGCGGTTACGGCTGCACGAGACGAATCGGCGCTGATGAGTACCACCTCGCGCCCGGAGAGTTGTCGATGGATGACTGGTCAGCTATTCTCGACCCCTCGCGACGCATCCAGAAACCTCTGCTTGAGAGGGCCGTGAGATACTCCCACCTCAACGAGGAGGGCAAGAAGAAGCTATTTGCTGCCTTTGCATATACCGCAATTCGGGACACGAGCATCGATAGCCACGCAGCGAGGAAGTTTCAGGTCTCAAAGTATTACCAGCCGATTGAGGGAGAACTTAACAAGATTCTCGAACGCGAGTCCGGACCTTTCTCTCGCCCTCAGACCGCTCATAACCTGTTAGTGTCTTTCAACCTGGAATACGGAAACATATCGAAAGATGTCGTCGAAGGGCTTGAGTCCCTTTTGAAGGAGTTCATCGAGGACGAATACATGTCCGATGGACTTCCCAATATCGAACGCATCTTATGTGAGTACGAAAAACCTAAAAGCGAGGTCTCAATCTCTGACGTCGTTGATGCGCTTGACTTCGTGTTCGACGAAGAAGAAGTGCGGGGCAACCGTCAGATAAGGTCGTATTCAGAGGGGCTGGTTACTCAGCTTAGAAACCTTAGGGAAAGGTATTCGCAAGACCTCTTCTCACTTGAGCGGGGCGAGTCAATTGCTGCCCTCTTAAACAAGGGGCATGGCATTCTTGTGCTAGACGTATCTCAGATAATCGACGAGTCAGGATTGAAGTTGTTTTCCCACTACGTTGCGCGCACCCTCTTTCAGGCTAGCCTAGATGCAGGAAGAGGCTCCTCGACACCCATCTATCTCATTTTTGACGAGGCGCATCGCTATATCAGGGATGCAGACCTGACAGACGACTCAGTGTTCAATCGAATTGCACGGGAGGGCCGTAAGTTTGGCATTTACCTTACCGCCATCAGCCAAATCCCCAGTGAGCTTTCCCGCGTCGTGCTCTCTCAGACGGGAACCTTCATAATCCACCGCATTCAGAACTCTTACGACCTCGATTACGTTCGCCGCAATATCCCTTCCATATCAAATGGCCAGGTCATGCGCCTTCCCGCATTCGCCCCGGGAACCGCGACCGCGCTGGGAAGCTCCATTACGGTGCCCCTTGAACTACAGATAGACGATGACTTTGCCGACGAGACGCCAACGATCCGGATGATGAAGAGCAATCGGATTCGATAAAGCTATTTGTGGCCGGCCCGGAGAATGCCCGCAACGGAGACGTTGTGGGCATTTCCTTTTGCCCGCTCGGGGCATGGGAGTCATACGTGGGTGAGTAGGATGGTAAGCCGCAGGGCAGCAAGGGCAGCCGGAGGAGCCGCAGGAGCAGGCGCCGCAGGTAGAGGCGGTGTCGAACTACTGCGAGCTTCTCAACCGGCGGGACGCGCGCTACGCCTAGCAACAAGCCAGAACAAGCACAGTAATTTTCAGCGCACCATACACGCACTCGCTGCTAAGGTTCGGCCCCAGCCACGGATCACCCGTCAAGAAGAACTCCAGCCAGTGCTGCATAAACAGTGCCTGCTCGCGCTTCCAACGGCGCAGCTTTTCCTCGCTGGCCTCTTCCCTGCTGCGCGAAGTGAACTCGTAGTGGTGCAGCTCAGCATAAGGTGTAAAGATGGTGCGGTAGCCCCCATACGCGCAGGCAAAAATCCGCATCGTTAAAACCGACGGCAAACTTCTCGTCGCAGCCTTCAACCCGTTCATAAACGTCGCGACGGACCATCTGGCAGGCGCCCGTAACGGCGCTGAAGTTGCCCGGGTGCACGGCACGGGCAAGATATCCCTCGCGCTTTGCCGAAAAGTCCCAGTTGGCATGGGCAAGGGCGCCGCGCACGCCGACCACAATGCCAGCTAGCTGAACCAGATGGCCAGCAAAGTAGAGCTTGGCACCCACTAAAGCCCATTACTTGCTCAGGATGACCAGGAAGGTCAAGAGAAGTAGGAGAAGGATAATCCTATCCATCTGGCTACCCCCTGCCTTGTAGAACCGCGGCCCGGAATACAGCTGGCTTCGGAGAACAAGGCAGAGGACGACACACCGCCGCGTCCAGCTAAAATTTAAACAGAAATACGTACGCATGTTCGCGTTTCGTGGTACACTGTATCTACCAGAATAAGACAGAGTGAAAGTCGCTTCGGAGGCCCCCAATGGTACGAAGCGCCGGCGCCGCGGATCCCCGCTGCCCCGACCCTGGCTTAGCCGGCGCACGCGACGCCGACTGACCGGCGGGATGCCGGTTGAAGCTACGCAATACCGGCATGTTGAAACCACTCGTCCTCCGGCGTGCGGATCATAGCATGTCGACTAAACCGAAGGGGCATACATCATGGACAATTCCAACGCAAGCCAGCAGATCGCTTTGTACGAGGACCCCGACCACGCAGTCCACCTTGACGTGCGCGTCGACGGCGATACGGTCTGGCTAACCCAGCAGCAGATGGCGACGTTGTTCGGGCGCGGAGTGCCGACTATCTCCAAGCACATTCATTCCGCAGCAAAGGAAGAGCTTGCCGGAATTCGAACTATTTCATTTTTTGAAATAGTTCGCTTAGAGGGAACAAGAACGGTCAAACGTCAGGTCGAGCACTACAACCTCGACATGATCATCTCGGTTGGCTACCGCGTGAAGTCTCAGCAGGGCGTGTACTTCCGCCGGTGGGCAAATGGCGTGCTCAAGCAGCATCTACTCCAGGGATACTCCATCAACCAAAAGAGACTCGAGGCGCTCGGAACGGTCTTCAAGGTCCTCGAGAGGTCGAGTACTCCGGAACTCTCCGGTGCGGCAGAAATTCTACAGAAGTACCTTCCGAGCCTGACTCTGCTCGATGAATACGACACGGGAAGGATGAAGGCGCCCCGGGGCAACGAGCCCAACTGGGAGCTCGGTTACACCGAAGCCCTCGAAGTCATCCGCAGCCTACCGTTCTACTCGTCGTCCACCCTGTTCGGACGAGAGCGGGACAACCAGTTCGCCGGAATCATCAGCGCCCTCTATCAGGGCTTTGGCGACCAAGACCTATATCCCTCCGTTCAAGCAAAGGCCGCCAACCTTCTCTACCTCGTAGTGAAGGACCATCCATTCTTGGATGGCAACAAGCGCTCTGCAGCGGCGCTCTTCATTCACTTCCTCGACAAGAACGGGATACTGCGCAACGGCGAAAGACTCCGCGTGGAGGGCAACGCGCTCGCGGCCATGACGCTCATGATTGCCCTCTCTGACCCAAGCGAGAAGGACTCCATGGTTACGCTGGTGGAGAATTTCATCGCGTAGCGCCTTCGCCCGAGCACCAGAATCGACGTTCCTTCATATAGCAGATGCAAACGAGGAAAGGGCCATCAAAGTAAGGCACCGTCATGGCGAGGGAGGTGCCGCAATGAGTCGTTCCATGAAAAGCCATATAAGCCTACAATTGTCATCAGATGTAGGCTTATATGGCTTTCGAGGGGAGGCCGGCATGGTGATCACCTACCGGGAGGCGCTGGCTGAACTCGGGAGCAGGTACCGCGTTCGCAAGGCGGTGTCGGAAGGGACGCTCCACCCCGTCGGCCGAGGGATGTACTCGACCAACCGGGACGAGGACGCCCTCGCCGTGATCGCGAAGCGCTACCCCGGGGGCATCCTGACCGGGCAGACCGCGCTCTACGCCCACGGGCTCGTGACCGCGCCCCCCGACCGGATCGACCTGGCCACGAAGCGCGGTGGGACCAAGATACGCGACGCCGCCGTGCGCCAGCACTTCATCCCGGAGGGATGGCTGGGCGTCGGGAGGTCGACCGTCTCGGTGGACGGGACCGAGCTTGCCGCTTACGACCCCGAGCGCATGCTCCTCGAGCTCATGCGCTCGCGCAACAAGCTGCCCTACGACCTCTACCGGGAGGCCGTCGCCTCGTTCCGCAGGCGGTCGGAGCGGCTGGACATATACAGGCTGCAGGACTACGCGGAGGCAATCCCGCACGGCGAGGCACACCTCGAGCGCGCCATGGAGGAGGTATTCTGATGGACCTGAACGAGATGAGGGCGCGCTACGAGCGCGAGGAGGGCTACTCCTGCCTCAACGCGACCGCGCGCGTCTGCCAGGACGTGATCCTCTCAAAGCTGGCGGCATCCGGCATGCGCGACCGAGTGACGGTCAAGGGAGGGGTCCTGATGTGCGCGCTGTCGGGGAGCGGGCGCCGCGCAACCCAGGACATAGACCTCGACTTCGTGCGGTACCCGATGACCGACGCCTCCATTCGCTCCTTTGTGTCCGCCCTCTCGAACCTCGGCGACGGCGTAACCGTCCGCATCGCCGGCGAGATAGAGGAGCTGTCGCAGCAGGACTACAAGGGCAGGCGCGTCAACCTCAAGGTCAGCGACGGGCGCAGCACGTTCGACACGAAGCTCGACCTGGGGGTCCACGCGAGCGCTGCGATGGAGCAGGACGAGCTGTGGTTCGACGTGGCACACCGGCAGGAGGGCGTCTGCCTGCTTGCGAACTCGAAAGAGCAGGTGTTCGCCGAGAAGCTCAAGTCCCTGCTGCGCCACGGCATCCGAACGGCCCCGGAAACTCGTTTCATGGAGCGTTTCATGGAAAATCCCCCCAATCTAGCAACGGTTCAGAGTCTACTAGATTGGGGGGGACGCGAGCCAAGTCGACAAGGGCAGTTAACCGGCGGCTATTCATGCCTCGATTTAGAACCGCTCGAGAATCTCCGCGGCGTTCTCTCGCAGATAGATATCTAGGTCCGGCACGGCAAACTGCACGTAGCCCCTCTGCGGAGCTTGAATAACCTCTCTTTGAAGCAGCTTAGCCCTAATAGAGCTGACCTCATTGGTCTTTTTACCCATGCGTTTAGCAATCTCAGATGATTTGGACTGCTGCTTATCCTCGCACATGGCCAAAAGGTATTTGATATCGTTGAGTCCAAGTCCAGAAATCGCGGGCTCGTGAACAACATCGTGAAAACGAGCCTCTGCCAGCGCAATGCCTTCGGTGACGTCGCCCTCGCTCACAATGGCACTTTTGGCACGATGCAAGTTGGCGCGTTGCCAAATGGAGTAACCGACCAGTTGCACCAGATAGGCATAGCCCTTAGTGGCCTTAGCGGCTCTCGACAGAAGATCGTCCTCTATGGTCAAACCAGTCGCGACAAAGCTATCGCCCATAGAGAGCGCTACCTCCACCTGGTTGATAGGCGCCAGATCTTCGGAGAGGGCACGACGCAAGAACGTAAGCGCCTTGCCGTTAATAAGATCCATAACGCCGGCGGGTAAGCCGGCAAAGGCAAGTGCGATATCTACTTATATCGAATAATATCGAGCTGTATAAGCTTGTATAAACTTATCGCGGAAGTATCGAGCTTTCGTAATATGACTTAGTTAGTAGTCCACCATTGCTTTCTTCCAAGCTCATAGCGAAAGAAAGTTCAGGACTTCCTAAACCCATTGCCTTAGACCGAGAAATACTCACTCTCGGCAGATAGGTTTGGCCCCAACCACGGATCGCCATCGAGGAAGAACTCCGGCCAGCGCTGCATGAACAGTGCCCGCTCTCGCTTCCAGCGGCGCAGCTTTTCCTCGTTGGCCTCTTCCCTGCCGCGCGAAGTGAACTCGTAGTGGTACAGCTCGGCATAAGGCGTAAAGATGGTGCGGTAGCCCGCCTCCCATGCGCGCAGGCAAAAATCTGCATCGTTAAAGCCAACGGCGAGCTCCTCGTCGTAACCTTCAACCTGCTCAAACACCTCGCGTCGGACCATCTGGCAGGCGCCCGTTACGGCACTAAAGTTGCCCGGACGCACAGCGCGGGCAAGATAGCCCTCACGCTTTGCCGAGAAGTCCTGGTTAGCATGGGCAAGCGCACCACGCACGCCAACCAAAATGCCGGCATGCTGCACCAGATGATCGGCAAAATAGAGTTTGGCACCCACCACGCCCGCATCGGGACGCTGCAGATAACCCATCATCTCTTCGATAAAGTCCGGGCTTATGACCTCGGTATCGTTGTTGAGCAGCAGTAGATAGTCGCCCTTAGCATGCTCAACGCCAAAGTTGATGATCTGGGAGTAATTGAACTCACCCGGCCAGTACACAACGCGCGCAGTGCCCTTACCGCCAGACGTAGCGGTCACGCGCTCCGGCAGGATTTCGTAATACGCAAACGTCTCCGGGGCTTCGCTGTTGTTCTCCACCAAGACGATCTCATAGTTGGCATACGTGGCCTTCTGGGCAATCGACATCACACAGGCATCGAGCGTCTCAACGTGGTCCTTGGTGGGAATCACAATGCTCACCAGCGGCGCAGGCTCCGGCAGCGCATAGCGCATGCGATAGACAAACGGCGTCTCGGTCTCCTCGACCGTTCCGCAAATGCCCAGCTCGTTAAAGTGACGCTGCAGCGCAAGGCGCCCGGCTTCAATGGCATACGGCTTGCTATCGGCAGAGCCATCGGCGGTCGACCCCGGATGAACGCGCCAGTGATACAGCACGTGCGCAACATGCTCAAACCGCGCGCCCGCCGCAAGGCAGCGAAGCGTCAGGTCGTAGTCCTGGGCGCCCGCAACGTCTTCTGGGGACATGCCAATACGATCGATAAGCGCCTTCTCCACCATCAGGAAATGCGTCACGCAGTTATGGCTATAGAGCAGGTCAACGTTGAGCTGCGTCTTAAAGACCGGCTGGCCCCACTCCCCCGTTTTCTGGAACATGTCCTCGTCGCAGAACAGGACCTGGGGACGCTCGCCCTCGGCAGCCTTGTTCAGCGCGGAAACATACTGGAATAACGCGTCCGGTTCCAGAATGTCGTCATGGTCCAAGAACGCGATGTAGTCTCCAGTCGCCTGCTGAATACCAGCGTTGGTGTTGAGCACAATGCCGCCGTTGCCAGGCAGCTCAATACGACAAACCCGCTCGTCATTGGCGGCAGCCGCAAGATTGGCCACCGCATCCCATTCGGGCGAGGCGTCCATAAGCAGCAATTCCCAGTTGTCATAGCTCTGGGCTAGCACCGAGTCCAGCAGCTCGCGCAGGTAGACCCGATCGGTTTTGTAGCACGGCACCACAATGCTCACGAGCGGCCTATAGGCAAAGGTCACCGAAGCGACACGCTGGCACGCCAAATCGCCCGACTTTGCGCGATGCTGCTCAAACCAACGTCGATAAGCTGCGTCGTCTGCACGCGCGTCCTTCATGCGGTTCCAACTGTCGTCGACCATGCCGTTGTACAGGCGACCATCCATAGCGCAAAAACCACTCTGAATCTGCTCCGTGAGATCGCTCGCAATCGCGACAAAATCTCGTATATCCCAAGGCATCTCAACGCTCAGATACGTTTTATTGACACGGCATCCGTTCTGTTGCGGCACATCGGTCTGCGACTCAAACACATGCACGGTGACATCGATGGCGTTCATATGCGTATCGAAGATCTGGAACTCAGGTGCGCACTGGGGGTCTCCCGCCCAGGTAACCTCATAGCGCCACACCGCGCCGGCGTCTGCCGGCAAATAGCGAATGGCATCGATCTCGTAGCGACCGCTGCATTCGCCGCGCTGCGCATCGCGAATCAGTGCGCACAACGCAGACTTTGCTTTGTAGTTAATCTTGGATTCCAGCTTGGCCACGCGGCTATCGAGGCGAATGGAGCCCAACCTTTGGCCACCGGATGCAAAAACGACATCCATCGACGAGCTGTCCAAAAAGGGAAGCACCAAGACGGCGAGCTCGCGCTCGTAATCGGAAACGGAAGGGCAAAGCGCCAGCACACGGCCATGATCGACCGGGAGCACCAGCGACGGCACACAAGAACCGCTCGTCGTCGCATGGGCAAACGCTTGAGAACCCTCCCGTTCAATAAGCGCGGCGACATCCTGACCGGCAAAACGAAGCAGCACAAACAGACGGCCCTGACTGCGGCAAAGTGCCAAACGCTTGATACTCATCTACACTTCTCGCTTTCCCAGGGCGTTCGCTGCCATACGTTTGCAGGCACCCAGGCGTCCAAACCTCAAGACGTCGTAATCGAACATGAGCTTTTTGCACTCACGGGCATTGGGGGCCTTGCTGGTAAGCGCCGCACGCACCATAGCGGCAACAGAAGGAGCGCATTGTGCGAGCGCAGCATCGCTGCCCACGGCAGAACCGGCAAGCGCCGCGGCAACGGCGGCAAACACCTTGCTGCAGTCCGAACCCAGCAACCTGAGCGCATCGTACAGCACCAGATCGCATAGGAAGTACGCCAGGTCATCGGCATACTGGACATCGAGACCGTCGCGTTGCCAGTCAGCCAGCACCGCGGAGTAAATCTTCACGTGCTCCAGCAGTCGCGTCTCGTCGTCATAACGCATGGTGTCCATAAGCGAGCCCTTGCGCGCCACGCGGTAGTCATACAGCTTGTTCGAGATAAGCGCGGTCTTACGCGAACGACCGTACACGGCAAAATCGAAGACCTGGTCCTCGCCATACTTAACGGTTTCGTCAAACACGATCCCGTTGCCCAGCAAAAACTCACGCTTGCAGGCGGTGCGCCATGCAAAGGGGCGAGACGCTTCCTTAAACAGCAGGTCAGAGCTATAGCCTTCAAACGACACATCGCGCGGGCTCAGCACATATTTAAGCCACGGATACCCCGCCTCGAGCGGATACGGATTCGCGCCAAAGGTCAAAACGTCGCAGTCCTCGCGCTCAAAGGCATCGACGATCACGCGGCATGCATCGAGCGTAAACCGGTCGTCGGAATCCAAAAACGCAACGATAGGCGCCGTGGACGCAGCAATGCCCGCATTACGCGCGCTCGACAGGCCGCCGTTCTCCTTATCGACCAGCGTAAAGCGCGCGTCCTTTTCGCAATAGGCAGCCGCAATATCGCGCGAACCATCCGGCGAGCCATCGTTAACCAGTACGCCTTCCCAATCGGGCATGTCCTGCGCAAGCAGGGAGTCCAGGCACCAGGCCAGGCACTCCTCCACTTTATAGATGGGAACGACAACAGAAATCTTGGAAGTAGCCATAGTCAAGTGCTCCTACTGTGCGGCCGGAACGTCATCGGGGTGCGGATTGTCGCCGTAGACGTGCTGATACGTCAGCACGCGCCAGACCAGCGGCAGGCCGCCGATCTTAAAGTAGTGCTTAAACGTATTGAGCTTGCCCGGTTTCTTAAAGTCAAAGCGCGAATCGATATAGACACGGGGCGATTTGACCATCAGGCGCAAGTCGGTCTCGCCACGCGGATCGAACAGCGACAGGTCAAAGCGACCGGCATCCCAATCGGCCTTGAGCTCGGGCGAGGCTTTCTTCCAAAACTGCTCACGCAGCTCATCGACCAGGCGTTCATCATTCCAACGGTACGCATCGACCTTCATGCGCATTAAAATGCCCTGGAGCTGAGCCTTGAGCTCGGGACGCTCGTCCAAAAAACGTTGCATCTCGGCATATTCGTCGCACACGCAAAACACCTTGTTGGGCGAATTAACGGAGCTCTTCTCGTTATCCTGGCGATAGCACAAAATGGGGTCCGCAATAAACGCGGCACGCTCGGCGCAAGCCCAAACCTTAAAGTTAAAGCCTGCGTCCTGATACGAGGCACCCGGCGTGGGAAGGAACCGAATCTGATTGTCGTTGAGGAACTCGCGTCGATAGATAGCCGACCAAATGGAAGGTTTGCGGTAGAAGATCCCCGGACGATCGACGGGGCGATACGCCGCGCCTGTCATGTGCTCGTCAATAATCCCAAACAGTTCACGGCGCTCGCTGGGCGTGGACCAATACAGGTAAAAGTCGCCCTTTACCACATCGGCATGTTCAGCATCGGCCTTGGCGACCAGCTTTTGGAGCGAGTCCTCAAACATAAAGTCATCGGACTCAAGGATGCCCACGTACTCACCGCGCGCCATCTCCAAGCCGCGGTTCATCGAGTCGCCGTAGCCGCTGTTGGCCTTGTCGATCATCTTGACGCGCTCATCGCGCTCCATGTACTCGCGAATGATATCCGGCGAGCTATCGGTAGAGCCATCGTTGATGCAAATGATCTCAATGTCCTTGAGCGTCTGCGCCACGGCGGAATCGAGGCACTCGCGCAGATAGCGCTCGACATTGCAGATGGGAACAAGCAGCGAAACTTTAGGGGTATCAGAGTTCTGCAAGAGAACCTCCTGTTGAATAACGTGTAACAGGGTTATTTTAGCAGCCGAGTTGCGGCGGGCGGCAGCGCTTGGAATTAGATAAAGCGCTCCAGGCAGGCTTTGAGACCGCGAGTCGAAAGATAGAACAGCGTGGCGTCTGCCATCGAAACGCCCGAGGTCGCCGCAACGAGCTTGTGGGCAACACGGCAAACGGCGCCCTTAGCAGGCATATCCGCCCACTCCGTTCCCAAAAACGTCGTGAGGTCCATGTTGACGCGAGCCGCCACGCGATGGAAGTCATCGGCATCCAAGCGCGCCAGGTCGAACACAATGAGGTCTAAAAACCAAGTTATCAGCTCGCCGGGACACAGGTCCAAAAGACCGTAGGCCGCCCAGTCCTCCAAGACCTCCTCGAGCATCCTCATGTGGGTGTCAAGCTTTTTGGCGCGAGCCTCGGCACTGTTGAACTCGTGCGTCGCCGATTCGCTCTCCATCACGTAGTGGTAGAACTTGTCCGGCATGACGACGGTCTTGCGGGCAAGCGCATAAGCCGCAAATTGGAAGACGACGTCCTCGCCCAAAGCCAAACCGGGGGCGAAGCGAATGCCTTCGCGATTGAGCAGCTCGCGCGAAAAAGCCGCACGACAGGCATAGGGCTGCGCATTCGAATGGAACAGCAGTTGGGGATCAAGGGCGCCGAAGGTACCGGCTTTGGGGCTCATGAGTTGCTGGACGCGTTTGGGGGCAGCATCGGCAGGTTCACAGACGCCGCCAAAAACGGCGGCCTCGGCATCTGCAGACTCCATGGCATGCAGCACGCGCTCGACCGTCTGGGCATCGATGCAATCGTCGGCGTCCACAAAAAAGACGGTCTCGCCCTCGGCGGCATCGATACCGGCATTTCGAGCACACGAGACGCCCGCGTTTTCCTGGTCAATCACCAGCACGCGATCGTCGGCCTGCGCGATCTGGCGCAACACGTTCAACGAATCATCAGTCGAACCGTCGTTGACGCAGACAACCTGAATCGAGCGCTCGGACTGGGCCAACAACGAATCGAGGCATCGCTGAATGGAGCGCACGGAGTTGTAAACGGGGACGACAATGGTAGCTTTAGGACACGAGGCCTCTCCCATGCCGACCTACCCCCTCAGCGATTCGATGAGGAAGGCGGCGACCACGCCAGGGCCTCCAACCGAGGCGTAATACTTAGCGCGCCCCAAGGCACCATCCGTCGCAAAACTCGGATGCTCGTCAACCCAGCCCTCAGGATCTTTGAGGATGGCAGCGAGATTCGCGCGCTTCCACGGCTTGAGGTCGTCAAGCGAAAACTCCCCCGCGTCCAAGGCCGCCTGAAATTCCTTAGCCATCTGAACCAGGAACTCCTTATAGAACTTAGGCGCCAGGCGCACGTAGTTCCACATGTACGAATCGTACTTAATGAGCTGATTGAACTTGAGCATACGCTCGACGTCATCGCTTGTGTGATTGCGAGCATAATCCTCTCGAATCCAACGCTCAATCTCGGCATACTCGGTATTGACGCAAAAGACCTTAGCCGAAGAATTGACCGAGGAATTCTCGTTGTCCTGGCGATACGACAACACGGCATCATGCAGATAAACAGCTTTATCGGCACACGCGATCACCTTAAAGGCAAATGACGTGTCCTGAAAGGATGCCCCCGGAGTCGGCAGGAACTTGATACCGTTGTGCTCAAGAAAATCGCGACGGTACACGGCCGACCAAATCGACGGCTTTTGCTTAAAGAACTGCGTCGTATCGCTCGGGTTCACCGGCTTGCCGCAATCCTGAGGTCTAAACATCTCGTGCAGCGAACGGCGCTCCTCGGGCTTAGACCAGTAGAAATCAAAGTTCGCCTTTGCAAAGTCGGCATTATTGGTATCGGCGGCCGAGACAAGCTTTTCGAGTGCGTCGGGCGCCATAAAGTCATCGGACTCCAAGATGCCAACGTACTTGCCACGCGCCATCTCCAGGCCGTGGTTCATCGAGTCGCCGTAGCCGCTGTTGGCCTTGTCGATCATCTTGACGCGCCCATCGCGCTCCATATACTCGCGGATAATCACCGGCGAGTTGTCGGTCGACCCGTCGTTAATGCAGATGATCTCAATATCCTTGAGCGTCTGCGCCAGGGCGGAATCGAGGCACTCGCGCAGGTAGCGCTGAACATTGTAAATGGGAATAAGCAGCGACAGAACAGGGCTGCCAGAGGCGTTAGTAGACAAATGTGCTCCTTAGGAAATACCTGTCGTTTCATAGTATCAAAGGGTCAGCTCGCCAGCAGGCGTTTATATAATCTATGGAGCCTCTTGCGGGCAAAGTAGCCGCACGTCATGCGGCGGGCCCATGGCAGGTTCCTGCGTTTTATTCAAAGCTTGCCGTCAAGGTGCGCCGAGCCTTTACAATAGGACAGTCCCAAGGACGTATTCGATAGCTTCCGCGCAGCGCTCGCCCGCCGCGCGTGAAAGGATATATTGCCCCATGCCTTCAACCCTTCCCGCCCCCATCGATAAGCTCGCCATCGTTGTCGTTACGTACAAGCGCCAGGAACTCCTGGCCAACTTGTTCGACTCCATGACCGAGCTCACGGCAACGCCCTGGCGCATCGTGATTGTCGATAACGAGAATTCGCGCGAGACCGAGGCCATGTGCACCGCATTTAACGAGCGCCTGGCCAACCTGTGGGGCATCGACACCGAGCAGCCCGACGCGCAGGGCGGCACCGACCGTGTCATCTACGCCCCGCAGCTCGAAAACGGCGGCGGTGCGGGCGGCTTCTCCGCCGGCACTAAATGCGCCTACGATCTGGGGGCCCAGTGGTTCTGGGTGATGGACGACGACGTGCTCGTCATCCCCGAAGGCATCGAGCGTCTTGCCAAGTGGACCGACCGCTACGATGTCATCCAGGGTTCGCGCCTGGACTTTGACGGCGGTGCCTTCTTTTGGCAGTACCAGCTCATCCTTTCGCTCGGCATCCCTAACCCCATCGCCAAGTGGGACTTGGGGCCCGAGGGCTACCGCACCATGAACCAACTGTGCTTTGAGGGCGGCATGTTCTCGCGCCGCGTGGTCGACAAGATTGGCCTGCCCGACGCGCGCTTCTTTATCTACGGCGACGATGCCTGCTACGGCTACGTGGCCAGCCAGCACTTCCCCGCCGCCGTGGTTGCCGACGTGGTGCTCAAGCGCGCCCGCGCCGTCTCCAACTGGGATATCGCCGGCAAACGACAGCTCAACTCCACGAGCGACACCAACCGCTACTACATCATGCGCAACCGAGGCTTCCTCGCTCGCTATATGCAGATCTACGGTGACTACCACCCCATGCTGTTCCGTCTGGGCAATGCCGCGACCTTCTGCAAGGAGTTCATTCGTCTGGCAGCAGTCGACAAATGCTTTAAGACCGGCATTCCGGCGCTGCGCCGCGGCATGAAGGACGCCCGCAAGATCGTTAAGGATCCTAACTGGAAGCCCATGCCGCCCCTGAAGGACGCGGAGTAGTAAAGGGCTTTCGCCCGCCGCTACAGTCGTTGGCACACCACGGACACACGCTGACCGTCAAAACCAAAGCCCCAACGCATGCGCCCGACGGCGGGGCGCGGCACGCGGATATCATCGATGCCGTCGCGCTCGATTTCGAGCAGCGCCTGAACCGCCAACAGTTCCAGGCCCAGGGCATCGACGCCAGGGTCGTACATCATGTTGATCGTAATGAGCGGTCGCTCATCGAGCATGCCGAACGTGTCAGCCACGTCAAACACCCGACCGGTGGGAATCACCTGGATATCCCAGCGATCCGAGACGCCACTTCGCTTGGAGCTGGGATTGCAATAGCCAGGCAGTCCAAAGCAGAGCCCCTGAAGCACCAGATGATAGGCTGTCGGCATATCTGATTGGCCCACATCGATGCCCAGATCGCCGATAGCACAGCTCAAAGCTTGCTTTACAGCGTCCTCGTCTCCTCGACACAGCCCGTCATGGAACGAGTCGATAACTCCAACGTCCTCAACGGCGCACTCAAACCATTCCAGAATTACAAGACGGAGCGCCTGACGCACTTCGTTGTTAGGCAGACGCAGGGAACGAAGGCACGCGCCGTTTTCCGAATGCCCCGTCATGTCCGTCGTAAGAAATCCAGACAGATACAGCGCTGTCCAGATATCTTCGGGCTTGGCGGCATCGGCCTCCTCGGCATGCACATGCACTGGCACCTCAATAAACCCATGCGCCTCAAGTAAATCGAACAATGCGGACAGGCGCATGAGATTCCAGTCGCCGACGCATGCGCTCAGACGGTCGGCGTAACCATACAGATCTGCCCGAACGGGCGCGACGCAACCGCGATGTGCGTAGTCCACCACGCGCTCCGGGCTCGAGCAATAAAAACCGCCAAGCAGATAGCCCTCGAGCCACTCACGCGCGTCATCCAGACAGCCGTTGCGACCGATGCAATCCAACAGCACTTGGACTTCGTCGTCCGAAAAACCGAACCATCGATCACACCAACTCGACAACGCTGTCGCCGACCGATAGGAAACCCCACGTTGGGACAACGCAAACTCGGCATGACCGGGGCGTTCGCACATCAGACACGTCAATCGCAACGAGTCGCCGGCATCGGCAATGGTGTCGAACAACATTCGGCTGAGCGACTCTAGGGAATCCACGCTACCGTCGTCCTTAGCGTCCAAACGCTTTGGACATACCGCGTCGTAGTCGTCTATCAGAAGAACAACCTGCTCATCGAAAGCTGCCTGGAGCAGTTTAATAAGCACGCCAAGCGCCGCATCGATCTCCTTATCGCTGGCCACCCCACGCGCCGCCCTCTCGATAAGACGAACCTCACGTCTTGACAGATCAGGCGCGGCAAGCAGCGGCAGTAATCGGGCGCACTCGCGCACGACAGCCCCGCGAATTGCTGCCGCAGCACCAGCGCCATGCCTCGAAGCGGCAGCTGTAAAGTCGAGCATGATGACCGGATAACTCGCGTACTCATCACGATAGCGACCGCCGCCCGCCTGCCAAATCTGGGTACCAGCGAACAGGCTTCGATCCGGCAGCCGGCGATCAGGTCGTTCCAAATAGCACTTGAGCATCGATAAATTCATGCTCTTGCCAAAACCCTTGGGCCGACAGCAAAGCGCAACAGGTGCTTCACTGTCCAATATATCGGCAATAAACATAGTCTTATCGACGAGTAAACACCGATTGATTGCATCGGAAAAGTCGCGTGCATCAACCGGTAGAGCTGCGCTATCCGCATGATTGAGCAACCGTGCACCAAACGCATGAGTAAAACCACAATTCACCTGTTCAGACACCGTAAACTCTCCTTCTAACGCAGCACGATGCCCATTGTAGCGAGCGGGTAGAGCGCAACAATATCGACATGCAAACGTTTCGGGCAGCGGTAGCAACAGACCCCCGAGGGGGCATAACAAATCGTTGCACAACAAAAAAAGGGGGGGCCGATGCCGCCGCACCGGACCCCGTCCCAAACTCTTATAGAAAACGATCTGGAAGATTACTCCTCCAAGCCGTCCTCCCCAGAAGCCTTCTTCTGCTGATCGAGCTTATGCTTACCACTTACGATAGACGTAGCGCCCAGTGTGGCCAAGCTTGCACTGGCAAGGCTCGCCATCACAATCAGATCGCCCGTCTTGGGCATGTTGCCGCCCGAGGACTTGGTAGTTGTAGTCGTCGTGGTCGTGGTGGTCACCGTTTTGGAGTCATTTTGCTCTTGGACCTGGTTGTCAGCACCGCTCTTGTCGTCGTCTTCGGACTGTTTCTTTTCGCCCTCGGCCTTGCTCTTGTCCTTCTCCTCAGATTCAGACTTCTTATCCTCGTCCTTCTTCTGTTCGGACTTGTCGCTCTTCTCCTCAGAGCTAGAACCCTTATCGGATTCGGTCTTCTCGGAAGCCTTGTCCTTGGAGTCGCCCTTTGCGGCTTCGATCTTTTCCGTGGAAACCTGATCAGAGTTGCCCTTGTTCTGGGTCGAGCCGTTATTGACGCCAGCCATCAGCGAAGAGCCCAGCGTAGAACCAAGCTGCTCGGAGAAAGAAGGCTTCTTGTCCGGCGAAGCAACGGGAACGTCCGGCGCCTTATTCGAGTCATCCTTGGAAGCATCGGAACCAGGGGTTGCGTCAGAGCCGGAGCCGTTGTTAGAGCCGGTGCCAACGGACGAATCGCTCGAGCCGGTGGATGAGTTAGAGGTGCCAGCGCCGGTCGAACCAGAAGCGTCGCTGTCCGTATTGCCTGCAGAGCTTGAAGACGAATCGCCCGCAGCAGAGCCGTTCGAAACGGAGCCGTTCGAGGTAGAGCCGTTGTTGGTAGTGCCACCAGCAGAGCCATCACCGTCAGCATCGGTCGAGGGCGAATCCATCCTGTCATCGTTGGCATCGTCGCTCGAGTCGTCATTCGAATCAGGCGTCGGCGTGGGCTCGGGCTGCACGGGCGTCGCAGCGGCAGCGGCCTCGTCCTCGGCGATATAAACCAAGCAGTCCTTCAGCTCGTTGCGGTAGCGGTTCTTCCAGCCCTCATGATACTGGGGCTGGCTCGAATACTTGGTCGCCACGTTATTGACCACACTGTTGGAAAGCGCCGTCACAAACTCGCGATCAGTCATACTGTTAGAAAGGTTTGCCCAACGGAAGAAGTCCCTGCAGCCACCGGTGCCGCACATGTTGGTGATGCTCCACACCATGCCCTTAACGCAATCGGCACGGCCCGAAATATCAATGCCCAGGCCGCTCTTGAGCCACGCCTCGGTCACCGCATAGTACGAGTTGTACGCATACGCATCCTGCAGAGCCGAGAACTCAACAGGGTCGGTGTTATAAGCACCTTGGAAAGCCTCCTGCGCAATACGGCCCAACTCGGTGAGCTGGCCGTTCTCGTACATGGCATTGCTCGTGTTGGAAATCTCGCTGCCGCGATCAATCGCATCCTTGAGCATGCTGTATTTTTCGGGGTTGTAGTTGTAGGCCTGCTTCATAAACGGAATGAGCGACCATCGACGGTCGAACTGGTAATAACCCAGCGCGTTATAGCCGTCGCCATACGAAAAGCCCTGGTTATAGTTGCCATGGCTCTCGTACTTGGTAAAGTACTTCATCTCGGGGGTAACGTTAACAAACGAAACGCCCTGGACCGACCTCAGCACGCCCGAGAAGGACTGCTGGGTATAGAGACCCTTATCGATATCGGTGGCACCCGAGGCAACGCCCGGCGTGGGCTCCTCGGCGGCAGCGGGCGCGGGTGCGGTAACGGCGCCAAACGAAAGCGCCAGCGTCAGGCCCGCGACAATCGCAGAATGCTTGGGCTGCATAAAATCCTCCCTGCATTGGTGTAGTTAAAGTGCAGTTTGCAAAGATAAAAGTAAGTATTGCAGCTCGCCCGTTGTTGCACAACAACCCCTCGGTAAACGGCAACAACCCTCCGCGAAAACTTAAGGAATTAAACAAACTGGTCGTCGGGCGCCATCAGAAGCTCGCCGTATCGCTCCATCAGCCCGTCCCTCAACTGACAAAAAGCGGGAATATATACGTTCAAGATGCGCTGAATCAAATCTTGAGCGAGCTTGTTGTCATAGATATGGACGTTCGTATTGCGGTCTTTGAGCATATCTAGCCAGGCCGCCTCATCAATAAAGTCGTAGAATCGGTAGGACTCCTTCAAGATGGCACGAGGAGACCCCGACGCGGCAAGCGTGGCGCCCTCATACTCGAGCAGACGCTTAAGGAGCTTCCAGCTCAGTTCAAATTGAAGATTGAACTTATTAATCAAACCACTCTGAACAAAATCATTGTTGAGATCCTGATTGGGCGCATCCTCAAGATTCGCCAAGGCGCTGACAAAGTTCTCATATTTTTTCATACAGAATCACACCATCCCTGGCAATTTCATCGAGCAATTGACGCGATAAGGACTCGTCGAGATTGACGACATCTACATCTAAAAGAGTATCAAGACGCTCCTCGATCAAATATGACAACCGGCCGAAATCCCGGCAACCTGCTACGGCGATGTCAATATCGCTCTTAGGCAAGTTGTCACCTCGAGCGCGGGAACCAAACAGCACAACCTTCTCGGCGTCACATTCCCGAGCAAAAACTTCAATTTGCTTATACACCTTGTCGAGAGATGTCATTTGCAGCCCTATAGTTTGATGTCGAAGTTGATCTCGGGGACGGCAGCAAGGTCGGCCAACGTCACGCCGTCGACGTAGTTTTCGATCACGTCGTCCAGGCCGCGCCAGAACTTGACGGTTGAGCACAGATCGCTACGGGCGCAGCTGTTGTCGATGCCGTCGCACGCCACCGGAGCCGTACTGCCCTCGACAGCGCGCAGGATGTCGCCAGCACGCACCTCGGCCGGGTCCTTGGCCATCATGTAGCCGCCGCCCTTGCCGCGCACGCTCTTAAGTAGGCCCGCCTTCATGAGCGGACGAACCAGCTGCTCCAGATACTTTTGCGAGATACGCTCGCGGTCGGCGACCTCGCGCAGAGCGATCTTGCCCTCGGCGTCGCCCAGCGCTGCGATATAGATCATCAGTCGGAGGGCATAGCGGCCCTTAGAAGAAATGAGCATACCTACCCTCCCATCGCATCTTGGACAACATAACCAGGTTTGTTTGTCCCAAATCTTAAGTAAGTGGGACAAACACAACAGGTTATTATGTCCCACATCTAGAAAAGTCGAGTGGATTAGTCGGGTTTTCCCTTGACTAACGCCGAACCCATAGTAACTTTATTCCGAGAAGATTCCTAGGGTTTCGTACACCCATGAGTACACCATATACAGAGAGGGACAGCATGAGCGCAAATCCGCTGCTTTCCATCGAAGGTCTGACCGCCTCCGTGGACGAGAAGACCATCCTCCACAACGTCAACCTTAACGTCGCCGCCGGCGAGACCCACGTGTTGATGGGACCCAACGGCGCCGGCAAGTCCACCCTTGGCCACCTGGTCATGGGCGACCCCGTCTACACGGTCAACGACGGCCGCATCGTCTTTGACGGCCAGAACATCACCGAGCTCACCACCGACAAGCGCTCGCGCGCCGGCCTGTTCCTGAGCTTCCAGGCCCCGATCGAGATCCCCGGCGTGCCACTGTCGAGCTTTTTGCGCGCCAGTATCGCCGGCCGCCCCGGCCTGGAGATGAAGGGCAAGGAATTCCGTCGTCGCGTCAAGGAGCTCGCGGCCGAGCTTAACATGGATACCGCCTACCTCAACCGTGAGCTGGGCGTGGGCTTCTCGGGCGGCGAGAAAAAGAAGGTCGAGATGCTCCAGCTTCTGCTGCTGCAGCCCAAGCTCGCCATCTTGGACGAGACCGACTCCGGCCTGGACGTCGACGCCCTGTCCACCGTCAGCCACGGTATGGACGCCTACCGCAAGAGCTGCGACGGCTCCATGCTCATCATCACGCACAACACGCGCATCCTGGAGCACCTGGATGTCGACCGCGTCCACGTTATGGTCAAGGGCCACATCGTGCGCGAGGACGATGCCTCGCTGATCCCCTGGATCGACAAGAACGGCTTTGAGACCTTCGAGCGCGAGGCCGCCGAGCAGCGCGCCCAGGCCGAGGCCGCCGCTGCCGAGCAGCAGGCGTAAAGGGGCGACGCAATGACCAAGAACCGCACCGAGGTTGCGGACATCGACCGCAGCCTCTACGACTTCACCTACGGCGAGGAGGGATTCGAGCGCCTCGACGCCGGCATCACGCCCGACATCGTGCGCGAGATCAGCGCCAAGAAGGACGAGCCACAGTGGATGCTCGATCTGCGCTTAAAGTCCCTCGAGATCTTCAATCGTTTTCCCGACCCGACGTGGGGCCCCTCGATCGAGGGCCTGGACATGGACAACATCGTCACCTACGTCAAGCCCAACACCGACCAAAAGCACGACTGGGAGTCGGTGCCCGACGACATCAAGAACACCTTTGAGCGCTTGGGCATCCCCGACGCCGAGCGCAGCTACCTGGCAGGCGTCGGCGCGCAGTACGACTCCGAGCTGGTCTACCACAACATGCAGGACACGGCGTCCAAGATGGGCATCGTCTATTCCGGCATCGAGGAGGCCCTGCACGACCCGCAGTGGGAGCCGCTCATCCGCGAGAAGTTTATGACGCTCATCCCGCCTACCGACCACAAGTTTGCGGCCTTGCACGGCGCCGTATGGTCGGGCGGCTCGTTTGTCTACGTGCCCAAGGGCACCAAGTTAGACTTCCCGCTGCAGAGCTACTTCCGCCTTAACGCCAAGGGCGCCGGTCAGTTTGAGCACACGCTCATCATCGTCGAGGACGATGCCGACCTGCACTTCATTGAGGGTTGCTCAGCGCCCAAGTACAACGTGGCCAACCTCCACGCCGGCGCCGTCGAGCTCTTTGTGGGCAAGCGTGCACACCTTCGCTACTCGACCATCGAAAACTGGTCCAAAAACATGTACAACCTCAACACCAAACGTGCGCGCGTGGACGAGGATGGCGACATCGAGTGGATCAGTGGCTCCTTCGGCAGCCACGTGGGCTACCTCTACCCCATGAGCGTGCTCAACGGCCGTCGCGCCCGCTCGAGCTTTACCGGCATCACCTTTGCCGGCACCGGCCAGAACCTGGATACCGGCTGCAAGGTCGTGCTCAACGCGCCCGAGACCTCGGCAACCGTCGAGACCAAGGGCATCTCCAAGAGTGGCGGCATTCAGACCTTCCGCAGCTCTATTGTGGCGACACCCAAGGCCGAGGGCTCCAAGGCAACCGTGAGCTGCCAGTCGCTGATGCTCGACGACCAGAGCCGCTCCGACACTATTCCGGCCATGGACATCCGCGCCAAGAACGTCGACATCGGCCACGAGGCTACCATCGGCCGCATCGGCGACGACAAGGTGTTCTACCTGATGAGCCGCGGCATCTCGGAGGAAGAGGCCCGCACCATGATCGTCAACGGCTTTGCCAACCCGGTCTCCAAGGAGCTGCCGCTGGAGTATGCCGTCGAGATGAACAACCTGATCAAGCTCGAGATGGAAGGAGCGATCGGATAATGAAACAGACCACGAACACCGCTGCTACCACGCTCGAGCAGGTTAATGCGATGCCTGCTGCCACTTGGGGTTGGCTCAAGATGAACCAGACCAAGCTTGAGCTTTCGGACGAGCTTGCCGTCGCTCCTGCCGAGGCCGTCGAGGTCGAGGGCTTGGACGAGCAGTTTGCCGGCGCTGCCGACGCGTTTGGCACCGCCATGAACGCCATGGCCGAGCGCTTCCCCGAGCGCCGCGCCTCCGCCCCCGGTGATGCCGCCGACCGCGCCCGCATCACGCCCGAGACCGAGCTCGACGTGCCCGCCACCTCCGTCTACCAGGCCGGCGCCATCAAGCTCGAGGAGGAGCTCTCCCCCGCCGAGGCCTTCGAGACCGGCATGGGCGAGGCTGCCTACGCCTACTTGGCCGAACACGCTACCAAGCGCATCGTCATCGATGTGCCCGCATACAAGCACGTTACGGTTGCTGTGCGCGTGAGCGGTGTCGATGCCGCCGCGGCCATCGCCGCCATCGACATCGTCGCTCGCCCGCAGGCAACGCTCGACCTGCAGATCGCCCTGGACTCCCCCGTTGCCGGCGAGGGTGTCGTGGGCTCCGTGCTACGCGTGTGCGCCCACGAGTATGCCACCGTCAACGTGACCTGCACGCAGACGCTCGACGATAGCTGGATCGCGCTCGACGACACCGGCCTGTTCCTGGACGAGGGCGCGCGCGTCAACGTGCAGCACACCGTCCTGGGTGCCGGCGCCAGCGCCACCGGCCTTGCCGGCGACCTGCTGGGCGATACCGCCAAGGTCACCATCGATACCGATTACCTGGGTGCCCGCGAGCAGGTGCGCGACTTTAACTACGAGCTGCGCCACCGCGGTCGCAAGACCGAGTGCGAGATCGACGCCAACGGCGTGCTGACCGGCACGTCCAAGAAGGTCTACCGCGGCACCATCGACCTCGTGCACGGCTGCAAGGGTGCAACCGGCACCGAGCGAGAGACGGTGCTTTTGGCCAACAGGGGCGTCGACAACAAGACCGTTCCCGTCATTCTCTGCGACGAGGACGACGTCGCCGGCAACCACGGCGCCACCATCGGTCACGTCCGCGACGAGCAGCTATTCTACCTCGCCTGCCGCGGCCTTGACCAAAACGCCGCCGAGGACCTGTTCATCCGCGCCAAGCTGGAGGACGCCGCGCTTTCCGCCACCGACGAGCGCACCCGCGCCGCCGTCGTCCGCCTGGGAAACAACCTGATCGACAACTTTGAAGAGGAGCTCGCATGATCGACACCGAGCACGTTAAATGCGATACCTGCACTGCCCCCGAGCCCATGGAGCTCGACGCCAGCGACGAGGCTTCGCGCGGCTGGCCCACCGTGGACATCGAGACCAACCCCTACAAGGGCCAGTTCCCGCTGTTCCAGCAGCACCCCGAGATCGCCTTCCTCGATAGCGCCGCCACCGCGCAGCGCCCTGCCTGTGTGCTCGACGCCGAGCGCAACTTCTATCAGCGCATGAACGCCAACCCCCTGCGCGGCCTGTACTCGCTGTCCGTCGAGGCCACCGAGGCTATCGCGAAGGTGCGCCAGCAGATCGCCGACCTCATCGGCGCCCCACAGGCCAACGAGGTCGTCTTCACCCGCAACACGAGCGAGTCGCTCAACCTGGTCGCCAAGAGCTTTGCGCCCACAGTGCTCGAACCGGGCGACGAGGTCGTCATCACCATCATGGAGCACCACTCGAACCTGATTCCGTGGCAGCAGGTCTGCCGCGAGACCGGCGCCAAGCTCGTCTACCTCTACCCCACCAAGACCGGCCAGCTCACCACCGAGGAGGTTCTTGCAAAGGTGGGTCCCAAGACCAAAATCCTGGCCGTGGGACAGGTCTCCAACGTGCTGGGCGTCGAGAACCCGGTCAAGAACCTCGGCAAGCTCGTGCACAAGTACGGCGGCTACCTGGTCGTCGACGGTGCGCAGTCGCTGCCGCACATGCCGGTCGATGTGGCCGACCTGGGCGCCGACTTCTTTGCCTTTAGCGCGCACAAGGCCATGGGCCCCATGGGCATCGGCGTGCTGTGGGGCAAGATGGACCTGCTCAACGCCATGCCGCCCATGCTCACCGGCGGCGAGATGATCGATTCGGTCACCGAGCAGGACGCCGTCTGGGCTCCTGTCCCCGAGAAGTTCGAGGCGGGTACGCAGGACGCCGCCGGCATCTTCGCCACGGGTGCGGCACTCGACTACCTGGTCAACACGGTGGGTTACGAGAACATCCAGACCCGCGAGCAGGCACTCGTCCACTATCTGATGGGCGAACTCATGCAGCTCGACTTTGTCCAGATCATCGGCTCCATCTATTGGGACAACCACCACGGCGTTGTGAGCTTTAACGTCAAGGGCATCCACCCGCACGACGTCGCGAGCATCATGGACATGGACGGCGTCTGCATCCGCGCCGGCCACCACTGCGCGCAGCCACTGCTCACCTGGCTGGGCGTCGAGAACCTTGCCTGCTGCCGCGCCAGCGTGGCCTTCTACAACGACAAGGCCGACATCGACAAGTTCATCGCCGGTCTGCATCACGTTTGGAGCACGTTCAATGGGTAACCTTTACACCTCCACCACATTTATGGAGCACAACTCGCACCCCGACTATAAGTACGAGATGGATGCTCCCACGCACGAGCACGACGGCATCAACCCCAGCTGCGGAGACGAGCTCACCTTGCAGTTGCGCGTCGAGAACGGCGTGATCGAGGAGGCCTCCTTTACCGGCCACGGCTGCGCCATCAGCCAGGCCAGTGCCGACATCATGGCCGACCTCATCACCGGCGAGACCGTCGAGGAGGCACGTCGCTTGGCGGGACTCTTCCTCGCCATGATCCGCGGCGAGAAGCTCTCCGAGGAGGACTTGGAAGACCTGGACGAAGCCGCCCAGCTTCAGGACATCTCGCACATGCCCGCCCGCGTCAAATGCGCCGAGCTCGCCTGGCGCACCCTCGACGGCATGCTCGAGGGGCAAGCAAACCAGTAGCGTATGCCCCGAATCCAAGGTTTTTGATTGCCGAGCCGCCCGATACGGGCGGCTCTGTTTTTTCTAATGAGCGCGAACGCACAAAGTCCGCGCGTCCGGCACCCCGTCTGTCATTTACCACACAGCCAGACGCGAACACGGGCGTTTTCCACAGCACCAAAGGCCTGCGGCAGGGCCACGAGCACGCCTAGCATCGTCCCATGCCCCATCCAGCTGGGCTCCGATTCGCTTCGCGCCTGCTGCAGACGGGTCCCATAGGGAGCGGCGTGCATTTTTGCGAGTATTCAGCACGCCAAGCTGTGTGTATACGCATCGAAAGCGTTAATCAACGTCTCCAGGCGCATATATAGTGCGTTTTAAAACAAGCATCGTGGTCTCAGGGGCGCAAACATGAGCTTCGGGAGTGCATCGGCAGACATAAATAGTTTCGGGGCCCGTATGTTGCAAAATTGCGACGGTAGTGGCAGTACCGCGATGCTGAAAACTCCGTTTTTTGCACGGCGCAGATGGGGGTAGGCACGGGCAAACCCGGACTGAGCCCTTATTTTATGCAAGATGGCGATTGTTCTATGCATATTAAGAAGTGCAGTTACCGCACCAAGCTTTTGAACGCTTGTTGCGGCGTATGGACGACCCCATCTGCGGTGCACAGGCGACCCTACATCACGTTTCCGCCAGTCCGCATCGCCGTCCGCGCGCGGGCACGCACAATACGAGAGACGGTACTTTTGCCAATCCCGGTATAGCGCTCAATCTGGCGCACCGTGAAACCGGCATCGTGTAATCCAACAATAACGGTATCGCGCCGCGCCGGCGGTGCGGCTTTAACCCCGCGGAGCGGAACCCCGAGGCTCTTCGCCAACTTGTCGGCAAAGGCGTGGCGTTCCCACTCCGTCTCTTTCATATCGCCCAGCGTTGGCTCGCCGCCCTCGGGCGTCGAAAGCGAATAGGCAGCAAAGGCCTCGGCAGAACCAAAAAGCTCAAGCATGCAAGAAGGATCGGAAAATCCCCTCGTGGCATCTGCCGCATCACTGTCGTAAGCGCGCAGATGCTCCGCAAAGCTGCTCCAGGGATAACGCTCGATTAGGCCAACGCCCGCCTCCTGTGGATCGGCGTGTACGGAGCGAATAGCCTCCATCACCTGCCAGTCGGTATCGAGCGAGCGCCGGTCAAAACGGTTCTGGAACAGATGCCCCGTGCGCCCCGTGCGTTTATTGAACCGCCGCGCGTACGTCAAAAGCAGCCGGTGCATCGCCGCGCTCATCGCGTCCTCGTAATCTGCAAGCACCAGATGCACGTGATTGCCCATAAGGCACCAGGCGATAACCGTCACGCCCGCCTCGCGGCAGCACTCGCGCATCAGCTCCAAAAACTCCCACCGGTCTTCATCGCCCTCAAAGATGAGCTGCTTGCCCGTACCGCGGGCACAGACATGGTAAAAGCCGGTAACCGTTCTCCAAACGCGCTGCATGGCGCTCCCTTCGCCGGGATCTGATTGCCATCCAATACAGCACGATTGAAGCGTGCCATCAAAACATTCACGCAAAACAATACACTCGCGCGGCCAAAGGCAGTAAACGGGCGGCGAACGGCACCGTTGCAACAGGTCAGACCCCGCAACGCATACAAGAGCTGACCAAAAGCTTGCCCAAGACGAACCCCCTCTACGGAAGTTCGCGACCACAGAACATATAGTTAAACCGTTTCAATTAAAACTTCCGGACTTCTCGCTACGAAAACTGAGCCGTTCGCCGAATATTCCGTGCATTTCGCGGTATTATAGGGGCTGCATGTCATGTCCCTTTCGAAGGGTCGCCCGGCAATCGCCAGCCACGACCCCCAGACGGGACGCCAACACGATAGAGAGGAGAGGCATGCAGTACTCACAGGAAGTGGAGAACATGTGCCCCGTTGCCAAGGGTGCATACCACGGCCCCGCACCCATCCCCGAGGAGGGCAAGTGGGTCCAGGCTAAGGAGATTTCCGACATCTCCGGTCTTACGCACGGTGTGGGTTGGTGCGCACCTCAGCAGGGCGCCTGCAAGCTCACGCTGAACGTCAAGGACGGCATCATCGAGGAGGCCCTCGTTGAGACCATCGGCTGCTCGGGCATGACCCACTCTGCCGCCATGGCTTCCGAGATCCTTCCCGGTAAGACCATCCTCGAGGCCCTCAACACCGACCTCGTCTGCGACGCCATCAACGTTGCTATGCGCGAGATCTTCCTGCAGATCGTTTACGGCCGCAGCCAGACCGCGTTCTCCGAGGGCGGCCTGCCCGTGGGCGCCTCCCTCGACGACCTCGGCAAGGGCCTTCGCTCTCAGGTCGGCACCATGTTCGGCACCAAGGCCAAGGGCGCTCGTTACCTCGAGCTCGCTCAGGGCTACGTCACCCGCATGGCTCTCAACGACAAGAACGAGATCATCGCATTCGAGTTCCTGAACCTCGGCAAGTTCACCGACGCCGTCAAGGCCGGCAAGACCCCCGAGGAGGCCATCGCTGGCGCTATGGGCCACTATGGTCAGTGGGAGAACGCTGCCAAGTACATCGACCCGCGCACCGACGAGGAGACTCACTCCGTCGCCAGCGTGTTCCCGGTTCACGAGTAGAAAGGGAGGGAAATAACTATGACTGTTACGTTCGAAGGTTACGAGCGCCGCGCTGACAAGATCAACAAGTGCCTCGCCGACAACGGCATCGCCTCCCTCGAGGAAGCTCTGCAGATCTGCACCGACAAGGGCTTCAACCCGCGTGAGATCGTCAACAACACCCAGTCCATCGCCTTCCAGAACGCCGAGTGGGCCTACACCCTCGGTTGCGCTCTCGCTGTCAAGCGTGGCGCCAAGACCGCTTCTGAGGCTGCCGCCATCATCGGCGAGGGCATCCAGGCCTTCACCGTTCCCGGCTCCGTTGCCGAGGACCGCAAGGTCGGTCTGGGCCACGGCAACCTGGGCGCTATGCTGCTCTCCGACGACACCGAGTGCTTCGCCTTCCTGGCTGGCCACGAGTCCTTCGCTGCCGCTGAGGGCGCTATCGGCCTGGCTCTGAACGCCAACAAGGCTCGCAAGAAGCCGCTGCGCGTTATCCTCAACGGTCTGGGCAAGGACGCCGCTCAGATCATCGCCCGCATCAACGGCTTCACCTACGTGAAGACCCAGTTCGACTACTACACGGGCGAGCTCAAGGTCGTCGAGACCATCCCCTACTCCGATGGTCCCCGCGCTGCCGTTAACTGCTACGGTTCCGATGACGTCCGCGAGGGCGTTGCCATCATGTGGCACGAGAACGTCGACATCTCGATCACCGGTAACTCCACCAACCCCACGCGCTTCCAGCACCCCGTCGCTGGCACCTACAAGAAGGAGCGCCTCGAGGCTGGCAAGAAGTACTTCTCCGTCGCTTCTGGTGGCGGCACTGGCCGTACCCTGCACCCGGACAACATGGGCGCCGGCCCTGCCTCTTACGGCATGACCGACACCATGGGCCGCATGCACTCCGACGCCCAGTTCGCAGGTTCTTCCTCCGTGCCTGCGCACGTCGACATGATGGGTCTCATCGGCATGGGCAATAACCCCATGGTCGGTGCCACCGTCGCCTGCGCTGTCGCCGTCGAGGAGGCCCTCAAGGCCTAGTCGCGCCCGCGCGATGCTCACATAGTTGAGCTTTGGAGCCGCTACCTTTCGGGGTAGCGGCTCTTTTTGTTTACGCTGTCGCAGGGCAGCTAATGCCGATATATCAGTTGGGGCGAAATACGAGATGTGATGAGACGGAGCGTCAGAACGTCCATGACGCCCACCTGCCATATGTGCCCTTTACCGATTTGCCGAGTCTTTGCGGCCCCATTGCCGATCACCCGTGCGACAATGCGCCGGACGAGAAAGGAATCCGATGGAATCGACTGATGTACTGGTAATTGGATCTGGCATTGCGGGACTTTGCGCCGCCATAGAGGCAGCGCGTACGGGCGCAACCGTCACTGTAGCAAGCGCCGGCAAGACCATGAGCGGATCGAGCTTCTTCCCGGGCACCTGGGGTCTGGGCCTTATTGGCCCCGTCGACGAGGGCGACGAGCAGGACCTCATCGACACCATCCAGACCGTCGGCGGCGGTGTCGCCGACCTCGAGCTTGTCCAGACGTTTGTGCACGGCATTCCCCAGGCAATTGAATGGCTCGAGCAAGACCTGGGCGTTGAGCTCCAGCGTCCGCAAAGCGCTGAGAGCGCTCAGCAAAAGCAGTTTATCCCCTGCTTTGACCACAAAACGCGCATGTGGCGCGGCCTCACCCGCAAGCCCCTTGAGGACGCTCTGACGGCCCGGCTCGAGTCGCTCGGCATTCGTCTGCTCCCCCGCCATGAGCTTATCGACCTTGTTGAGGACACGAACGGCAGAATAACCGGAACCGTGCTCTACGACCTCACCGAAAATCGAATCGTGCCCTTTGCTGCCAAGGCCACGATCATCGCAGCCGGTGGCACAGGTGGCCTGTTCGAGCGCAGCCTTACGTCGGCTGATGTGCTCAGCTCCTCGCAGGCCATCGCGCTGGCGCACGGCGCAACACTTACTAATATAGAGTTCATGCAGATGATGCCCGGCTTCATCGAGCCCAAGCGCAACCTGGTCTTCAACGAGAAAACCTGGCGCTACGTACATGTTGACCAGCCGGTAGATATTGCCGACAACAAGCTGGACGACCTGCTCGAGCAGCGCTCTGGATATGGTCCCTTCACGTCACGCTTGGCCTCCCGCGCTATCGATCTCGTCATCGATCAGGCAGGTGTCGAAGGCCTGGCACTCCACTACGACTTTCCCCGCGAGGATGTCCCAGAGTTTGTGCAGACCTTTGCCACCTGGCTGCAAGACGAGCACGGCATCGCCCCGACTGACGAGATGCGCGTTGCGATGTATGCCCACGCCGCTAACGGCGGCATCAAGATCGATAAGACCGCGCAAACGGGCGTTGAGGGCCTCTACGCTTGCGGTGAGGCGACAGGCGGCATGCACGGCGCCGACCGCATTGGTGGCTTGTCAAGCGCCAACGGCATCGTGTTCGGGCGCATCGCGGGCGCATCGGCAGCCCAAGCAGCACAGAAAGAGCCCGAGACAGCCCTGAAGGCGGATATCGCCCTCCCCCAGTACGGCATAGCCGCAACAGATGCCGAACGCCTGACACACAGCCTAAGGCACACGATGAGCACCTATTGCATGATCAACAGGACCGAAACAGGCCTATCCGAGGCACTACACGAGCTTGAGGGCTTGAAGACGGAGGCAACGACCTTGAGCACACAGAAAGCCCAGGACAGCGAAGTCGCAGCCCTCGCCCGCCTGCAATCGCAGATTCAACTAGCACAGGAAATGATCAAAGCCATGCGTAAGCGAACCGAAAGTCTCGGATCGCACTATCGAGCAGACTAATTCGATTCTCACTTAGAGTTTAATCACAATTTCTCAACATGTATCGAGCCCTGTAAGCATGATTCCCCCAAGGAGAACACGCTTACGGGGCTTTAGCCGTGTTTTCCCTAAGGGAATCACGGTGCAGATAGCTCAGCTCCGTGCCCTTTCGGGTTCGACCGCATGCGAGGTTAACAAAAAAGCGACCAGCCTAAGCCAGTCGCTTTAACATACTTTGGGTGGGCCGTCAGGGGGTCAGCCTGCTTTGCAGGCGGCCGCTTCGGCGCTTTGCGCCTTGCGCGCTGCGCTGGTAAATGCTCACGCATTTCCTCAGCTCCGCGCCCCGACGGGTTCGACCCCATGCGAGGTTAACAAAAAAGACGGCCAACTTTCGCTGACCGTCTTAACATGCTTTGGTGGGCCGTCAGGGGGTCGAACCCTGGACCTTGGGATTAAGAGTCCCCTGCTCTACCAACTGAGCTAACGACCCAAAGCTAAAGTCCGTGGTGGCGGACTTTAGAGGAGATATCGTGTGGTGGGCCGTCAGGGGGTCGAACCCTGGACCTTGGGATTAAGAGTCCCCTGCTCTACCAACTGAGCTAACGACCCGATATCAACACGAAGCAAGAACTGGGGTGGGTAAAGGGACTCGAACCCTCGACCTACGGGACCACAACCCGTCGCTCTAGCCAACTGAGCTACACCCACCGTGTCCTGTGCGCTTCGCGCTCGACTATTATTGCAAGGAACGCCACGCGATGCAAGCCCCAATTTTCAAGAATTTTGAAAAGAGTTTTTCGAGGCCGTTTCGAGCAAATCCCACCGGTTCCATAGGAGTAAACTTGCTCCACCCAATGCTCGAAAGGATAGGCATGAAAGAACTCTCCAACCGCACGGCGGCGTTTACCGATTCCGTCATCCGCCGTATGACGCGCATCTCCAACAAGTATGGCGCCGTCAACCTGTCGCAGGGCTTCCCTGACTTCGATCCCCCGGCGCAGCTGCTCGATAGCCTCAGCACCATCGCCACCGACCCCAAGCCGCTTTACCACCAGTACTCCATCACCTGGGGCTCCCAGGCCATGCGTGAGGCGCTTGCCGCCAAGCAGGAGCACTTTATGGGCATATCGATCAACCCCAACGAGAACATCGTGGTCACCTGCGGCTCCACCGAGGCCATGATGGCCGCCATGATGACGATCACGAACCCCGGCGACAAGGTCGTCATCTTCTCGCCGTTCTACGAGAACTACGGCGCCGACACGATCCTTTCGGGTGCGGAGCCTATCTACGTGCCGCTCAACCCGCCCACCTTTGACTTTGACCGTGAGGTCCTGGAGGCGGCCTTCCGCGACAACGATCCCAAGGCGATCGTTCTATGCAACCCGTCCAACCCCTGCGGCAAGGTCTTTACCCGCGAGGAGCTCACCCTTATCGCCGACCTGTGCAAAAAGTATGACGCCTACTGCATCACCGACGAGGTCTACGAGCACATCGTCTACGCGCCCCACGAGCACGTGTACATGGCCACGCTGCCCGGCATGTTTGAGCGCACCATCAGTTGCAGCTCGCTATCCAAGACCTACTCCATCACCGGCTGGCGCCTGGGCTACACCATCGCTCCTGCCGAAATCACCGAGCGCATCAAAAAGGTTCACGACTTCCTCACCGTGGGCGCCGCCGCTCCCCTGCAAGAGGCCGTCGTCACCGCCCTCAACTTCGACGACAGCTATTACCAGGAGGTCCTCGACCTCTACACCGCCAAGCGCGACCTATTCTGTCAGGGACTCGACAGCATCGGACTCACGCACAACGTGCCGCAGGGCGCCTACTACGTGATGATGGATATCTCGGAGTTTGGCTATAACAGCGACCTCGACTTCTGCGAGGATTTGGCCTCCAAGGTGGGCGTGGGCGCCGTGCCCGGCTCGAGCTTCTTCCGCGAGCCCGTCAACCATCTGATTCGTTTCCACTTTGCCAAACGAGACGAGACGCTTAACGCGGCACTGGAGAACCTCAAGTCTCTGCGTGATAAAATCGAACCGCGCGGGTAAGGACGGCCCGGCACTAAATGCACCCCGAGGCCGGCCACATCCTGGTCACTCGCGACCCGCGCGACACCATTGGCGAGCACAGCGCCTGCCCCTTCCATGACAACTGCCTCGATGGCCTCATCGCCGGCCCCGGCGTTAAAAGGCGCTGGGATGGCAAGAGCGCCGGAGAGATGGCCGATGACCCGGAGGCCATGGGCCTGCTCGCCGGCTATCTGGCGCAGGCGCTCATGACCTACATCCTGTGCTACGCACCGCAAAAGATCGTCATCGGTGGCGGCGTGGCCGACCACACCCCCATCGTGCCGCTCGCGCGCAAGAAGTGCGCCGAGATGCTCAACGGCTACATCGTCACGCCCGAGATGGCCGACATCGATAACTACATCGTCAACAACAGCCTCGAGGGCAAGCAGGGCATTATGGGCTGCCTGGCCCTGGGCGCACAGGCGCTTCAGTAGCAGACGCACCCACAGGGCGTGGCGCGCCCGGCAAATCCGACCTACGGAACGACGCCACCACGTCTCATATAAGCCCTCAAATAAAAAAGGCCGCCTAGGACCAAACAATACGTCCTAGGCGGCTTTTTTGGCGCGCATCAGCGGCCGTAAGAGATATCGGAGCACAACGCCCGTTGCCGCTCCGCAGCAGTCGATCATCACATCGGTGATCATGCCGGCGCGTCCCGGCACAAAGAGCTGAATCGTCTCGTCGATCGAAGGAATCAGCAGCAGGAACACCGCCGTGGGCAGCAGCACGTCAAAGGTGCGCCGGCCCTCAAAATCAAAGGCGTGCGTTGCCAAGATGCCGAGCACCATATACTCGGTAAAATGCGCGCATTTGCGAACAACAAAGTTGGTCACCCATGCATATGGAAGTCCCACGCCGTGCAGGAAACCGCGGATAGCTTCCATGACCGTTAGGCTCAGCGAGCCCGACCCCGAGCCGGGAACCAGCGAATTGCCCCAGATCAAGAGCGCCATCAGGCAGGTCACGACCGCCCATTTTCGATTGATCTTAACCATGCAGAAGTTATGCCTCCGCGCGGAGCGGCGCGAAGCTGGCGGTACCGCCCTCGATAACGCTCAGATAGGCACGGCCCGTACGCTTGGCGGTAGAGGACTGCAGGCGCTCGATCTCTTCCTCGAGGATCTGATTGACGCGCTCGTGACGACGATTTTCCATAATGCCGGCGGCAATAGCCTCGGCTCGCTCGATGCTCTCACGCGAGATGCGGGCAGTATCCTCGGGGAACACAGCGCTGTGACGGCCGACATAGGCGGGGGCAGCAGGCTGAGGGGCAGTGACGGGAGCGGGGGCTGCAACAGGAGCAGGCTCGTCAATCTCATCCAGAATCGCGGTGGCGGCGGCCCACATGTCCTCGTGGCCCGAGTAATCGGCCATGGGGACATCAACCTCGAGCGAGGCGTCCGGAAGGTCGCCGGTGTCGATGCGATCTTGGGCATCAATCGATGCGGTGATGGCTGCAGGCTCATCGAGGTCATCGAGATCGATGTCCGCGGCACCGGAAATGATAGGCATGCTGGCGAGGTTTGCGTTGTACGGCGCAGCCTCAGCCGCCTGCTGCTGGGCAGGAGCGCCCCAAAGCGAGCTTTCGGCGGCACGGCGGGCGGCAACGGCCTCCTCGTCCGCGGTCATGGCTTCATCAACGTACGAATTATCGGCAGAAACGTTCGCGTCCGCCGAGGTAGCGCTGTAGGCGTTATTGGCTGCCGCGTTGGCAACGAGTGCCACAAAAGCCGCCGTGCTGCCCGCAGGGGCGGCCTGGGAGCCCGACACGGCACGCGCCGCGGCGGCGATGTCGTCGCGATTGAAGGAGCCGGTCTGCCCGCCGTTGGTGAGCTCGTCGATGGCGACTTGATAGACGTCGCGCGAGCGCGCAGGGTCGCAGCTAACCGGCGAATCGTCGTCGAGCATGCTGTCGATCATGGACCAAGCCTCGGCCTCGTCCATAGCATCTGCGGCACGAGCAATGGTAGGAACACCATCGTCGGCATGACGGCGCTGGAACGCACCAGTCAGGCCGGAAAGGAATGCCGAGTTAGACTGCTCCGACTGAGCCTGAGAAGCAGAAGTCGCAGCGTAAGGAGTCGCATCCTGCTGCTGAGCTGGAATCGAGGCGGTCTTGAACTCGCTTTGATGCTGATTGAGATTGGCGGCACCGCCCATGGCATCGGGCTGGAACAGACGCTCTTCACGCTGCGCACGATACTCGGAGATACCCAGCGAGGCGGCATAGATACCCACGCCCGCCACCGCGCCCACGGCGAAGGGAACTGCACCCGCCACGACCGTCTCGTTCACCGACGAAAACGGCAGCGTCGCGGCATACATAACCACGGGAGCGGCAAGGCCGATCCCACACGAAAGTCCGGCAAGGACTGCTCGTTGTGTTGCATCAGAAGAAGCCATGAGCTCTCCCCATCTTCCAGCACCCAAATCGCATCATTCAGTTGGCTGCGCGAGAGAAGATGAAGCGGGGCTATGCCCCAAAGCAACGGTATATGGTTCGTTTCATCTGCGTTTTCCGTCGCGAAGCTTAAAAGCTATTATGCGAAACCGCCCTGCCGATTGCAAGCGACGATGTCGGATTGAAACGGGAAACCTGCTGCTCGTCGGTCTTACGGTCAAAAATAAGCGCGGAGCGGCGCTATGGAAAGGGCCGAGGCTCAAAGCCCCGACCCTCTATCGCATTGATGACTATCGTTGCGTGTGGATGACAACCTAGAACGTCTGCTCGTAGTCGCTGTGTTTTTTGGCCGAACGCACCAGGAACTCCTGGTTCGTGTTGGTGCCCTTAAGACCCTTAATAAACGATGCGGCCGCGCGCTCGGTGTTGTTCATGCCGGCAAGAATGCGACGCAGACCAAAGACAAACGGACGCATCTGCTCGTCGACCAACAGATCCTCGTTACGCGTACCGGAGGCAACGGGGTCGATAGCCGGGAAGATGCGGCGGTCGGCCAGGTCGCGGTCGAGCTTAAGCTCCATGTTGCCGGTGCCCTTGAACTCCTCAAAGATGACCTCGTCCATCTTGGAACCGGTGTCGATGAGGGCAGAGGCCAGGATGGTGAGCGAGCCACCGTTCTCGATATTGCGGGCTGCGCCTAGGAAGCGCTTGGGCGGATACAGGGCCGCCGAATCGACGCCGCCCGAAAGGATGCGGCCTGAGGCGGGCGCCGCCAAGTTGTAGGCGCGGGCGAGGCGCGTGATGGAGTCGAGCACCACCACGACGTCGCCACCCAGCTCCACGATGCGCTTGGCGCGCTCGATGACGAGCTCTGCCACGCGAGTGTGGTTGTCGGCGGGCATATCGAAGGTCGACGCCACAACCTCGCCCTTGATGGAACGCTGCATATCGGTGACCTCTTCGGGGCGCTCGTCGACGAGCAGGCAGATGAGGTGCACCTCGGGGTTGTTAATCGAGATGGACTGGCAGATCTTCTTGAGGATCGTGGTCTTGCCGGCCTTGGGCGGGGACACGATCAGGCCACGCTGGCCCTTGCCGATCGGCGACACGATGTCGATGGCGCGACCGGTAATGGAGTCCTTGCCGTGCTCCATGCGCAGCGGCTCGTTGGGATAGACCGGGGTGAGGTCGCCGAACTTGGGGCGGTTGCGAATCTGCTCGGGGTCCAGACCGTTGACGGTCGTGATTTTGGCGAGGCCGGCGCGCTTGTCGCCGCCGCGCGAAGGACGCAGCGAGCCCTCGATGACGTCGCCCGTGCGCAGGCGCGCGGAGCGGATGAGGTAGGCGGGCACGAAGGCGTCGTCGTTGGACTTCATGTAGCCATGGGCGTGGATGATGCCGGAGCTATCCGGGCGAATCTGCAGAATGCCCTTGATGTCGCGGAAGCCCTCGGCCTTCGCGGCGGTGACGTAGATCTCCTCGACGAGCTCGGCTTTCTTCTTGCCGGTCGTCTCGATCTCGAACTCCTTGGCCTTCTCGCGCAGTTCGGCGACCTTCATGGCAGCGAGCTCCTCACGCGAAAGCGTGGGCTCGGTGGGGGCGGCGTTACGCTCCTTGTTGCGCTGTTTGCGATCGCGCTGGCGGTTGCGACGGTCGTTGTTGCGCTCGTCCTTGCGCTCGTTGCGCTCCTCGTTGCGCTTGTGCTGGCGACGGTTGGGGCGAGCGTTGTCATCGGCCTCAGCGGGCGCGGCGCCATCGGTTGCGGCGGCGTCGGCATTGGCCGCAGCGGCGTCATTGGCCTCGGCGCCGGAATCAATCTGCGCTTCGACATCAGCCTGCTGCTCGGCGGCCTTGGCCTTAGCGGACTTCTTACGACCGCGCTTGGGCTTCTCGGACGCAGACTGTTCGACGTCTTGGGACTCGGCGGCATCAGTCGATGCATCGGCGGTCGTCTCGGCGGAATCCTCGGACGCACCCTTCTTGGCAGCCTTGGCCTTGGACGTGCGCTTAGCAGCAGTACGATGGCTGCGACCGGGACGGACGTCGGCGGGCTCGACATCGGCGGGAGCGGCCTCGGAAGTCGTAGCATCCTGGACGGGTGCGTCGGCGGCGGTTGCAGACTCGGCGGTCGCCGCAGCATCCCGAGCGGCTGCAGCTGCGGCTGCGGCCTTCTCTGCCTCGACGAAGGCCTTGGGCTTGCGACCGCGACGGTGCGGGCGCAAAGCCGGATCGACAACGGGAACTTCGCTGGCCTCGACAGGCGCAGCGGGCTCAGCAGGCGATGTGCCCTCCCCTGCCGCGGAACGGACCGAAGCCTCAGTGAGCTCGGGGGCTGCCTGTTCAGCAACCTGCTCGGCTTTAGCAGCCGTGAGACGGCGTGTGCGCGGTGCCGGCTTCTCGGTCGGCTGGTCGGCGGCAGGCGTCTCGGGCACAGACGGAGCTGCGAGCTCGGTCAGAGCCGCGGCCTCGCGCTCGGCAGCACGACGGCGGGCGCGCACCACCTGAGCCTCGCTAATCTGCGCCAACGCACGTGCCTGCGCGACCTCATCGGAAATCGGCGCCGAAGAGTCAGCTGCAACGGTGCGCTTGGCGCGCATCGTGCGCGTGGTACGGCGCTTGGGCTTGGTGGCCTCCTCGCCGTCAGTGGCAGGTTTGGCCGTGCGGCGCGTACGCTTGGGCTTTGCCGGAGCAGCCTCCTCACCAGTTGCAGACACGGCCTTCTCAGCCGCTGCAGGCGTAGGCGTCGAAGCAGCCTTGGGCATCTCAGGAGCCGAGGCTTGCGCGGGCGCCGCGACCTGGTCCGACGCAACCGGTGCAGCGGGAGCGGCCTGCGTCGTCGTTATTTCGTTTTCTTGCTGTTGATCAGACACAGTGTTTGCTCAACTTTCTTTTCAAGCCCTGTGATCACATGCTCCCTGCATAAACCTTCAGGGCGGCTAAACAGTCTAGTTCCGTTCAAAACGACGGACATCATTGATCTGTATCGAGATGATTGCGTCAACTACGCAGCGTTAGTGTAACACAACCGCCGCCACCTGCAACTTAGTCATTGGGGGCGTTCTTAAACGACTAGTCAAAAGGGACACTCTTTGGTCTACCACCCACAAATCAGACTGCCTCCGCCAAAACTATGGCGGTTTACTACGACGAATCGCTCAACCGCGACCACTCCGAAACTTGTTGAACTAAAACCGCAGGTAGATGCCTTGCGCTTTTTTGCGAAAAGCCGGCGTGGTTGGAAATTCCCAATTCATCGTAGTAAACCGGCATAGTTTCGTATTTCCAGCAGTTCCAAATTCGTCAATACGTCGGCATTTGCGAAAAAAGCCCGACCTCCGTGGGAGATCGGGCTTATAGGGCTCAGTTAAACCAAACCTACACGGTCAAATGACCCGCAGGTTACATCTGCTCGGGCGCGGAAACGCCAACAAGGGTGAGCACCAGGGCGAGCGTCACGCGGACGGCATCGCAAGCGGCCAGACGGGCACGCGAAAGCTCGGGGTCGACGGGACGGCCCTCGCTCGGCAGCACCTGGCAGGCAGCATAGAAGCTGTGGAAGTCACCAGCGAGTTCCTCGGCAAAGTGCGTCAGACGGAACGGGGCGCGGTCGCGAGCGCAGCTGGCAATCAGGTCGGTAAGCTCGTTGAGCTTGCGCGAAAGGGCGAGCTCGGTCGGGTCGGTCAGCAGCGAGTAATCAACTTTCTCGCCGATGGCCTTGGCGGCGACGGCCTTCATACCCATCTCGTCAGCCTGCTCGGGCGTAACGTCGGCGGCACGGCGCAGGATGGAGCATACGCGGGCGTGAGCATACTGCACGTAATAGACCGGGTTGGAGTTGTCGCGCTTCTTAACGGCCTCAATGTCGAAGTCGACCATCTGGTTGGAGCTCTTGGAGATAAGCGTGTAACGGGCAGCGTCGGAGCCGACCTCGTCGACGAGCTCCTGCAGGGTCACCATGGTGCCCTTACGCTTGGACATACGGACGGGCTTGCCGTTGCGCAGCAGGTTGACGAGCTGGCCCAGTAGAACCTCAAACTTGCCGGGGTAACCCAGAGCGTCGCAGACGCAGCGGACGCGCTCGATGTAGCCGTGGTGGTCGGCGCCCCAGATGTCGATGACGTGGTCGACGCGCTGGAACTTATCCCAGTGATAGGCAACGTCGGAGGCGAAGTAGGTGTACTCACCGTCGGACTTGATCAGGACGCGGTCCTTATCATCGCCCAAGTCGGTGGAGCGGAACCACAGGGCGCCGTCCTTGGTGTAGAGGTAGCCCATCTTGTCGAGCTTCTCAAAAGCGCGGTCGACGGCGGAGGTACCGGCGGTCTCGCCCTCGGTGTCCTTCACGTACAGCGAACGCTCGGAGTACCAACGATCGAAGTCGCAATTGACGGCGTGGCAGAGGTCGCGCATGTTGTCGACCATCTTTACGTAGCCGCGCTCGCGGAAGCTCTCCATGCGCTCCTGGGGATCGGCGTCGACCCACTTATCGCCGTCGGTGCGCCAGAACTCGGCAGCCTCGTCGATGATGTAGTCGCCGCCGTAGGAGTCCTTGCCCAGAGTCTCGGCAAAGTTGTCCTGATACGGATGGGTCTCGGGGTGCTCGTCGTTCTCGTCGGCAACAAAGGCGTCGCGGTCGGCGATCAGCAGCTTGTGAGCCTCGTCGATATCAACGCCCTGCTTGGCGATGATGTCGGCAAGCTGCATATAGCGCGTGCTGATGGAGTTGCCGAAGGTGTTCATCTGAGAGCCGTGATCGTTGATGTAGAACTCACGCTGGATGTCGTAACCGGCGTGGTCCATAACACGGCAGAGCGAGTCGCCCAGCGCGGCCCAGCGGCCATGGCCGATGTGCATGGGGCCGACGGGGTTGGCGGAAACGAACTCGACCTGGGTCTTCAGGCCACCACCAACGTTGGACTTAGCGAAGTCCATGCCCTTCTCGCGAGCCTCGCCAAAGATGGCATTCTTGACGGCGACGGAGAGGTAGAAGTTGATGAAGCCGGGGCCTGCGATCTCGACCTTCTCGATCGCGGGGTCCTCGGGCATATGGGCAACAATGGCCTCGGCGATCTTACGCGGGGCGCAGTGGGCCAGCTTGGCGGACTTCAGGGCCATGGTAGAGGTCCACTCGCCATGAGAAGTATCAGCCGGTCGCTCGATAGCGCAATCGTCAAGTTCAAATGCGGAAAGGTCGCCGGCCTCCTGGGCCGCAGCAAGCGCAGCGCGTACCAGCTCTTCAATCTTCTCGGGCATAGATCCTCCTTGTGTTAAAGCCCCCGAGCTCTTGGTCACTCGTAGGGCAAAAGCCAGAGTTTGTAGCACTCTATCACAAGCGACGGGCACTGTCGCAGGGTAAAGCCAATCGATATTGCATATGCACAAAATTGACTACAGCTTGTATGGAGTCACTCAAAGATGCCGGTCTGCCTGCAGATTATGCAGGCGTTGAAAATGCATAAAGGTGTGAATGAGCTGTGTCTGTTATCGAATACTCTTACCTATCGGAGTTGTGTGCTTTTCCTGCATAAAGTGATGGTTTGCGCACGTCAGCGTGGTATTCTTAACATACGTAAATACGTATAAGTTGGAGGTAGCATGTTCTCAATCGGTCAACACGTCATTCATCCGGGTCAGGGAGTCTGCACCGTCGTCGGCTTTAGGGACGACACGCCGCAGCCCATGTTGTTGCTCGAGGCCAAGCAGGGGCATGCGCAGACGATCCTTATGTACCCCGTGGCGCAGGCCGACCGTCTGCATGCCGCCATCTCTCAGCAAGATGCCGAGCATCTGTTGAGCCACTATGACGAGCTGGAGTGCGACACCTTTACCGAGCGCAACAGCTCGCTTGAAGAGACACACTTTAAGCAGCAGCTCAAGCTGGGCGCGCCCGAGACGGTCCGCGTGGCAAAGACCATGATGCACCGCATTCGCCAGGCCGAGGAAGCCGATAAAAAGCCCAGCTCTTACTATATGCGTGTACTCAAGGAAGCCAAGCGCCGCTCCATCGAGGAGTTCGCCGTGGCATTGGGCGTCACCGAGGAGGCCGCCGAAGCCCGCCTAGCCCAAGCCGCCCTCAACTAACCTGCCAAAAAGGGACAGGTTTATTTTGGCAGGTTCTATCTGGCCAAACATCAACAAACAATCAGTAAATGGTCGGGTGCTCCGTTTTGTTTAAGAGCGCCCGACCATTTTTCTATCGCCGCAAAAATGCGTGAAGCCCATTTGCGATGACATCACGCGAGGGCCGTCCAGATCGACGTAACCAACGCCCGCATCCACAACAAGCGCGCCCGTCTTACTCAATTACCATTAAAAAGCATCAATTTGAAAACGCAATTATATTTCGGCAGGTAGCAGCTATAGTCGGTGAACTGAATCTCGACAACCGAAGCCCCCGAATGAGGAATCTTCAGCCCATCCAAGCTAAAGGAGGGGCCATGCCGAGAAAACCTCGTTCAAAGTCACCAACCGGTTATTTCCACATCACGTTGCGTGGAAACGGAGGGCAATTGCTGTTTGACGATGCCGAGGACCGAATCGCCATGCTTCAGATCCTCGATGCGATCCTCCCCAAACACAATATCGAGCTTATCGCTTGGTGCCTTATGGGAAACCACATTCATCTGCTCATCGACGATCCGGACGACCGCAAGAGCGACGCGATGCATGCGATAGCCGTATCGTATGCGGGCAGGTACAATGCGCGGACGGGGCATATCGGCCACGTGTTTCAGGAGCGGTTTTGGGATTCGCCCATTAAGTCAGAAGTATTTTTACTCGAGGCAATTCGATACATTCATTTGAATCCACAAAAAGCGGGACTGGCAGCATACGACGAATATCCCTGGAGCAGCCATCGCGAGTATCTCATGAGTGCCAGGTCACGGCCGCATGTTACCGGCAGCGTTGTCGGTGTTATATTCCCAACACCTCGCTCATACCTTCGGCTCATGGAAAGTACGCCGTCGCTTCCCTATCGCCCCAGCGCAACAGCCAAGGTTCGCGAGGAAGATCTATGCGAATTTGGCACGGCAATCGTGCAGAGTGTCGCAGGATGTGCTCCGACGGAACTCAAATCCGCCTCCAAGCCACTTCGCAATGAGGCGATTCTCGCGCTTCGAAAACAAGGGCTAACGATTAAGCAGGTTCAGCTGCTGACCGGACTGGGAACATGGATTATCAAGAACGCGTCGTAGCGTCGCGTTTGCCGAGTTACGGATACGGCGAAGCGCAGCTGTCTGCCGCGAGGCGCCGCCATTCGCCAGCTTCACCATGTCAAACAGAAAACGCTTCCGCTGAATAACATCCAACGGAAGCGTTTTCCCAGATAAAACCTACCAAAATAAACCTGTCCCTTTTTGGCAGGTTAGGCCTGGAAGGTGTCGCGGTCGGGCGCGAAGGACTGCATGGCCGCGATGGTGCGGTCAAAGAGCTCGAGGAGCTCCCAGCCGAGCATCAGGGCGCCCTGCGAAATCACGTCGCGCGAGCAGCCGGCGGCAAAGCGCTTGTCCTTGAACTTCTTCTTGAGCGACTTGGTCGTAAAGTCCATAACGCTCTTGCTCGGGCGCATGATGACGGCGGCGCCGATCAGGCCGGTGAGCTCATCGCAGGCAAACAGGATCTTTTCCATCTGCAGCTCGGGTTTGGGCAGCGAGGTGTTGAAGTCCGACGTGTGCGTCTGGATGGCGCGAATGAGCTCGGGAGACGCACCTTCACCCTTAAGAATCTCGGCAGTATAGATGGTGTGGTTCATGGGGTCGTCCTCATGCTCCTCCCAATCCAAGTCGTGCAGCAGGCCGACGATGCCCCAAAACTCCTCGTTCTCGGGGTCGAACTCGCGCGCAAAGTAGCGCATGGTGCCCTCGACCGTCTCGCCATGGGTGATGTGGAACGGGTCTTTGTTGTGCTCGTTAAGCAGTTCAAACGCGCGGTCGCGGGTGATTCCGGCGGAAAGCGTCTGGGACATGGCAATACCTCCAGGTGAGTCGATGTTAGGACACGGTGTCACTATCGTATATCGCCGCGACTCAAGCCGAAAGGCAAAAAAGTTATGCGGAGAAAAAAGCCGGGCGAACGTGTCGCCCGGCAAAACCGCAGATAAAACCTGCCAAAATAAACCTGTCCCTTTTTGGTAGGTTTAGGGGCGGACCTGGCCGGTGCCTCGGAGCTTGTATTTGTAGGTGGTGAGGGCCTCGGCGGCAAAGGGGCCACGGGCGTGGAGCTTTTGGGTCGAGATGCCGATCTCGGCGCCCAGGCCAAACTCGCCGCCGTCGGTAAAGCGCGTGCTGGCGTTGGCGTACACGGCCGAGGCATCGACCGCGTCCAGGAAGCGCTCGCAAGCATCCGTATCCTCGGCAACGATGGCCTCGGAGTGCATCGTGCCGTAGCGATTGATGTGTGCGATGGCCTCGTCCTCGTTTGCCACGACCTTCACGCTCATCTCGAGCGCCAGGTACTCGCGACCCCAGTCCTCCTCAGTCGCGGCGACGTAGTCATCGCCCTCCACAAAGCCGGCATCGGCGCACGCGGCGCACGTGGCCTCGTCGCCGTGAATGAGCACGCCGTGGTCGTGCAGCACGGCAACGACCGCAGGCAAAAACACATTGGCCACAGCATGGTCGACCAGCAGCGACTCGGCGGCATTGCACACGCCTACACGCTGGGTCTTGGCATTAACGATAATATTGAGCGCTTTATCGAAGTCGGCGGATTCATGCACGTAGATGTGGCAGTTACCCGTGCCCGTCTCGATCACCGGCACAAGCGACTCGCGCACGCAGCGCTGGATCAGGCCCGCACCGCCACGCGGAATGAGCACATCGACGACGCCGCGGAGCTTCATGAGCTCGCCAGTGGCCTCGCGGTCGGTGGACTCGATCATCGAGATAGCCTCGCGCGGGAAGCCCTTGGTCTCGAGCGCATCGGCCAGCAGCTCAGAAATCATGGCACACGAGTGATAGGCCAGCGAGCCGCCGCGCAGAATGCAGGCGTTGCCGGTGCGGATGCAGATGCCCGCGGCGTCGGCCGTCACGTTGGGGCGCGCCTCGTACACCATGGCGACCAGGCCCAACGGCACGCTCACGCGGGTGAGGTCCACGCCGCTTGCGAGCACGCGGTGGTCGAGCACGCGGCCGACAGGATCGGGCAGCTCGGCGAGCTTCTCCAGGCCGGCGGCCATACCCTCAACGCGCTCGGGCGTCAGCAGCAGGCGGTCGAGGAGCCCCGCCGAGGTCCCCGCATCGCGCGCGGCGGACATATCGAGCTCGTTGGCGGCAACGATGGAGTCGACACCGTTGCGCAGTGCTGCGACCATGGCGCGCACGGCCTCCTGGCGCTGCTCGTCGCTCGCCGTGGCAAGCGAGGCCGACGCTGCCTTAGCGGCAACGGCAAGATCGTGGACATACGTGGCTATATCGACCGACATGGGCGGCCCTTTCTCCTAGAAGTTTGCAACCATGGTAGCCGATTTGCGCATGGCCTCGCCCGCGGCGGTAGAATTGGTCAACCCGAAACACCGCAACGAACGGAAGACTCACATGGCCCTCATCACTTCGTACCACGTCCCCGGCCTGTATGTCGAGGACCACAGCATCGACGTCCCCCTCGACTGGCGCGGCCTGGAGCCGATGCTCCTGGCCGTCGGCAGCACCATGCGCCGCGGCGCCATGCCGGCGCCCATCGCAGGTGCGCCCGAGAGCATCAAGCTCTTCTACCGTGTGGTTTGCGCGCCCGACCGCATCAACGACGATCTGCCACTGCTCCTGTTTTTGCAGGGCGGCCCCGGCGGCGAGAGCCCGCGTCCGCTGTCACCCACAAGCGACGGCTGGATCGAGGAGGCCGTCAAGCACTTCCGCGTCGTCCTGCCCGACCAGCGCGGCACCGGACGCAGCAGCTGTGTAGACGGGCGCACGATTGCCGCACTGGGCGAGCGTGCCGAGGCAGCCGGCGCCGATGCGGACCGCTCGCAGGCGGACTTCCTCAAGCGCCACCTCGCCAGCTCCATCGTGCGCGATTTTGAGTACCTGCGCCTGGTGGGCTTTGGCGGCAGGCCCTGGGTCACGCTCGGGCAGAGCTACGGCGGCTTTTTGACGCTGAGCTACCTGTCGCTCTTCCCCGAGGGCGTGGCGGCAAGCTTTACCTGCGGCGGCATCCCCCACGTACCGGCGAGCGCAAGCGAGGTCTACGCGCACACCTTCCCGCGCATGGCCGCCAAGACGCAGCAGTATTACAACCGCTACCCCGCCGACGTCGAGCGCGTGGCGGCCCTGGCAGATGCCCTCGAGGAGCAAAAGCCCGTGCTACCCGACGGCTCGCCGATGACGGTCGAACGCCTACAGCTCATGGGCAGCGACTTTGGCATGAAGCCGAGCTTTGAGCGCATGCATTGGATTATCGATCATGCTTTTGTTGACGGCGACGGCACGCTGGCCTGCGGCGCCTCGGTATCTGACAGCTTTTTGATGCGCGCCTTCGAGCGCACCAACACGCGCACGAATCCGCTGTACTGGACGCTTCAGGAGTTCATCTACGCCGACGGCGACACCATGCCCATTCGCTGGGCCGCGGCAGAAGAGAAGGCCCGTCGTGCCGAGTTCGACACGCTCACGCGACCGCTCATGTTTACCGGCGAGGCCATGTTCCCGTGGATGTTTGAGCAGATGCCCGAACTTAAGCCCTTCAAGCCGGCGATGGATCTGCTTATGGAAGACACAAGCTGGGACAAGATCTACGACCCGCAGCGCCTGGCGTGCAACGAGGTGCCCCTGCAGGCCGCGGTGTACTTCGATGACATGTACGTGGACTCGGGCATGCAGCTCGATACGCTCAGTCGCGTGGGCAACTCGCATGCCTGGGTGACCAACGAGTTCGAGCACGACGGCTTGCACGGCAGCGTGGTGTTCAAGCACCTCTTCGACGAAGCCCTCAACCGCGGAGACCTGCGCCAGATCTTCTAGCAAAGGAGTGTCCCAAAGTACCGGCACATAAGGAACGTCCCCAAGTGCCGGAAAAGGAGAGGCAGCACTGCTGGCAAAACGAGCCGCAGCGCTGCCTCTCTTTATGCAAACACTATCAAGTTGTCCCTATGGATCGCGGGCTTCTCGGCCAGGTCTGCGAGCAGGCGGTTGCTGGCAATCTGGTCCTGGCGGCGGCCGGCGGCAAGCTCCAGCACGTCCGAATCGGCCTCGGCGATACCACGGGCGACAACCATGCCGCTCGGGTCGCACACGTCGAGCACATCGCCCTCGGAAAACACGCCATCGACCTCGCGAATACCCACCGCGAGCAGCGACGAACCGCGGCTGACCAGCGCCTTCGCGGCGCCGTCATCGACCGTCACCGAGCCGTGCGCCTTGTCGCCCAGTGCGATCCACAGCTTGCGCGGCGCAATGTCCAGGCGCTCCGCCGGCGGATCGAACAGCGTACCCACGCTCTCGCCGCGGGCGAGACGCACGAGCGCATCGGGCTCCTCGCCCGAGCAAATCACGCTCTGAATGCCCGCCGTCATGAGAATGCGGCTCGCGCGGATCTTGGTGATCATGCCGCCCGTGCCCACCGATGTGGAAGAATCGCCCGCCGAGGCGATGATCTTGGCGTCGATCTTATGCACGACCGGGACGAACTCGGCCGTGGGATCCTCGTGCGGATTGGCGGTGTAGAGGCCATCGATGTCCGAGAGCGTCACGCACAGATCGGCAGAAACCAGGCAGCTCACAAGCGCCGCCAGCGTATCGTTGTCGCCAAACTTGATCTCATCGACGGTGACGGTATCGTTCTCGTTGACGACCGGCACCACACCCAGCTCCACAAGGCGCAGCAGGGCGTCGCGCGCGTGCAGGTAGGACGTGCGGCGCGCCGTGTCGTGACGCGTGAGCAGCACGAGCGAGGTGAGCAGGTCGCGCGCATGGAACTCCTCGTCGTAGGCCGACGAGATGATGCACTGACCGGCCGAGGCGCAGGCCTGCAGGCTCGGCAGGTCACCGACCGGCTTACGGTCGAAGCCCAGCACGGGATAGCCGCAGGCAATGGCGCCCGAGCTCACCACGACCAGGCGCCAGCCAAGCTCGCGCAGCGCTGCGGCCTGATCGGCAAGCCCGCCGATAAAGGCGCGGTTGACCTTGCCGTCGGCGCCCACCACCGTGGACGAACCGATCTTTACCACCATCGTTTTATAAGAAGTCGTCATACGTCAAACCAATCAACTGTTCAGCGAACGGCCGAGCCGGCGGCAAGGGAAGCGTAACTCGCCCCTACCGCCCAAGGAATTAGTGAGCCCAGGGAAAGGCAGAGGCCGCGGCCATGTTCTTGCGCACGAGCTCGTCGCGCACCTGAGCCAGGCCCTGCTCCATACCCACCACATAGGTCTGCGGGTACAAGAAGCGCTTGAAAGCTGCGTCCAGATGGTCGAGCGCCCAAGCACAGCGCTCGCGCGCGTCCTGGATGCTCTCACGTGGAGCCACCGCACTGCCATCGCGCACGATCGGCACCAGCAGCTCGCGATACTCAAGTTCGGACACGTCGGTCACCAGGGCGGCATCGTTCACGGCCACAAGGGTATTGCCGCGCGCGGCGCCCTCCCCTGCCAGATGGTCCTCGTCGTAGATCATGTCGCAGACCGGGCCGCCAAAGCCGTCGTAATAACGGCGCACGCGTTGCACACCCGGGATCGTGCGCTTGTATGGCTGCTCAGAGAGCTTGACCACCGGCGTCCATGGATCTGCCTCGCTCGCACGGCGGGCGGAAAGCTTGTACACGCCGCCCAGCGCCGGCTGGTCATAGCAGGTCGCAAGCTTGGTACCCACGCCAAAGCTGTCGATGGGCGCGCCCTGGTCGAGCAGCGACTGAATCGTGTACTCATCCAAATCGTTAGAAACCGAGATCCCCACATAGGGCAGGCCCTCGGCATCAAAACGGCCGCGCACATACTTGGAGAGCTTGGCGAGGTCGCCGGAGTCGATGCGAATGGCCGACAGGCGCTCGCCCACCGCTTCCATCTCCTTGGCAACCGTAATGGCATGCTCGCAACCCTCGCGTACGTCGTAGGTGTCGATGAGCAGCGTGCAGTTCTTGGGACTCGACTTAGCAAAAGCCCGGAATGCCTCGAGCTCGGAGTCGAAGCTCATGACCCAGCTGTGCGCATGCGTGCCAAAGACGGGAATACCGTAGCGGCGGCCGGCGAGCACATTGGACGTAGAGGAGCAGCCGGCAACGTAGCTCGCGCGCGCGACGGCCAGCCCGCCATCGGGACCCTGGGCGCGGCGCAGGCCAAACTCGGCAACGGGACGGCCGTCCGCCGCCAGCACCACGCGCGCCGTCTTGGTGGCGACAAGCGTCTGGAAGCCGACGATGTTGAGCAGCGCCGTTTCGAGCAGCTGGCACTCCAGCGCGGGACCGGTGACGCGAACCATGGGTTCGCGCGGAAAGACGAGCTCGCCCTCGGGGACGGCGTCGATGTTTACATGTGCACGAAAATCGCGCAGGTAGTCGAGGAATGCAGGCTTGAACATCGCGCCGCCGGCCGGGGCCTGGAGCGAGGCGAGGTAGTCGATGTCCTCGGGCGTAAAGTGCAGATTCTCGACCAGCTCGGGCAGTTCGGCGGTGCCGCACATGACGGCATAGGCGCTGCCAAAAGGATGGTCGCGGTAAAACGCGGTAAAACAACCCTGCTCATTGGCCTTGCCGCTCTCCCACAGGCCCTGGGCCATAGTGAGCTCGTACAGATCGGTGAGCATTGCAATGTCGGTGGGATGCGAGATGTCGGTCAAAGCCATGGGGCGACCTTTCGGATGCGTTGTGCAGAGGTTGAGGGTTGGAAAAGGGCAGAGTGTTCGGGCATGGCACCCAGCGCGAATGGGCTAGAGCAGGCCCATGCTGGTCAGGATCGTGTAGCCCATAAAGATGACAAACGCGATGAGGGCAAGGACAATGATGATTTTTTGAGCCGGCGCCATGCCAGGGATCTCGTTCTCGCCCGTAGGCTCCTTGGAGGTAACCATGCGCTGGGCAAAGGTCATCTCGTCACGGCTCGGCTTGGGCTCGACGGACTTGGAACGAGCGACCTTTTTAGGCTGAGGTTTAGGTGCGGTGGGCGCGGGCTTCGCGGCGGCGGGCTTGGGCGCGGGGGCGACGTTCGCGGCGGCCTCCTCGGCCTTCGCACGCTCGGCACGCAGGGCGGCCAGCTCCTCACGCTCGCGGCGTGCCTCTTCCTGGGCCTCGCGACGAGCTTTCTCGGCGCGGAGCTCTTCCAACTCGGCGCGTTCCTCGGCAGACAGTGGTTGGGACTCAAGCTTGGCCATGGTACAGCCCTTTCTTTTAAAAAAAGCCGCCGACACAATGTCAGCGGCTTATCAAATCCAAGGGTGGAGACGAAGGGAGTCGAACCCTCGGCCTCTGCCATGCGACGGCAGCGCTCTCCCAACTGAGCTACGTCCCCAGGACAAGTCGATATTTTACCTACGGCTCGCCAACTGTCAACGCCCAATAATCAGTCTTTTTGGGGCGCGGCTATTTTGACAACTTTTCGAGCAGGCGATCCTCTCGATGATTTTTCTGGGACGGGGATTAAAAAACATTGTGTACCGAATGATTTTTTAATCCCCGTCCCAGAAAAATCATCGGCGAATGCGTTACTTTGTGCTGGTAAGGACGCCGGTGGTATCGAAGGCTGGGGTGAAGCTCTCGTCTACCGCGCCGCCCTCTTGCCAGAACATCGTCGTAAAGCCCAGGTCGTCGGCATGGTCGAGCACCTGCTCATACTCCTCGCGCGTCACGGCGCGCGCCAGGTCGCCGCCTTGTTCGCGCATGAGCGCATTGGGCGTGTACTGGTTCATGACCGAGATCGGCACGTCGCCCACCGTCTGCCACACAAGGTCTAGCACGCGGCACGAGTCATCCGCATGCCCCGGCAGCACCAGGTGGCGCACGATCATGCCGCGCTTCATGAGCCCATTCTCGTCCACTAGCTCTCCCCCGCGGCGCTCGATCTCGCGTGCCATCTGCGCTAAGCCCGACACGGCCACACGCGGGTAGTCCTTAATGTGGGAGAGCGACTGCGCAAGCCCGGCATCGGCATATTTAAAGTCCGTAAGCCACACGTCGACCAGGTCGCCGAGCGCCGCCACGGCACTCGCGCGCTCATAACCGCTCGTGTTGTAGACGATTGGAATGACCAGTCCGCGCTCCCGAGCTGCGGCAATCGCGGCCGGCAGCAGGTGAGCATAATGCGTCGCCGTCACCAGATTGATGTTATTGGCACCTTGGTCCTGCAGCTCCAGCATAATCTCGACCAGGCGCTCGGGCGAAATCTCAAGCCCAAAATTGCCCGTCGAGATCTCGTGGTTCTGGCAATAGATACATTTGAGCGAGCAGCCGCTAAAGAAGATCGTGCCCGAACCGGCCTCGCCCGAGATAGGCGGCTCCTCCCACATATGAAGCGCCGCGCGGGCCACCTTGAGCGTGTCATCGGCACCGCATACGCCGTGCGCACCCTCGTCGCGCACCGCACCGCAACGGCGCGGACACAAATGGCAGGCGGGCGAAAAAAGTTCGGTCAACGGCGTCGGCATAAAAACATGCTCCAAAACAACGATTCAGCAGCTCAAACGTAAAGGGACCAACCGCACAGACGGCTCGAGCCCAAGGCGCCGTAATCGTCCGACACGATTTTTGTAATGTCAAGACTGGAATCGATAAAGTGCCGCTTTATGATGTAGGTATTCCGCCCCCCGCGGAGCAACTGGGTGAACCGTCGCGTTTATTTAGGGAGCCCACACAGTCGTACCTAGTACAGGTATCCTTCGTTGTTAAGGACGCTGGAACAGTCGATGAGGGCACCCACCTGTTTTAGGTGGGTTCATTTTCGTAACGTGGGGGGTGGTTTTTATTTGCCGAAAACCACCATTACAGCCCATATGGATCCCCGCCGGTATCCCGACAATCCATCGACAACATCCCATTATCTGGTAAGCGCGTGATTATCGCTGCGTGCAATTCCATGCACCCCCCTTGGTCGAGTATCATGGTTCGGCTATGCCCTTTGCGCTTAGCAACCTTTGACCTTTTCCTTCGACGCTTGGCGGTTTTTAGATTCATGGCTTCATCCCCGAGCTACATACCGTATCTATGCGTGGCAGCGGCGGCCTTTATCACGACCTTCCTCATGGTGCCCCTGGTCAAGCGCTTGGCAATTAAGCTCGACGCCGTCGACTATCCTTCCAAGCGCCGCATCAACACCAAGCCCATCCCGCGTTTGGGCGGAACGGCGGTGTTTTTGGGCCTGGTCGTTGCCTGCATTGTGCAAATCCTAGGCACCTGGCACCTAGGCTGGCCGCCCGTCCTGGTGCCGCACCCGCGCCTTCACATTAGCTATCCTATGCTGGCCCTCTCCTTTACCGTCATCTTTGCGACCGGCGCTATCGACGACGTCTTCCAGCTCAAGCCCAAGCAAAAGCTAGCCGGACAGGTCCTCGCTGCGCTTATCGCCTGTATCGGCGGCCTGCGGATCGGCGTCATCGTCAACCCGTTTGCCCCCGGCGAGATCATGCTCGGATGGCTCGCCTACCCCATCACCGTGATCTATCTGGTGGCATTCACCAACATCATTAACCTCATCGACGGCCTCGACGGCTTGGCCACGGGCATCTGCGGCATCGCGTCGTTCACCATGTTTTCGATGGCCGTTCTCTCGGGCCGCATCGACGCCGCCGCGCTCTCCATTGCGCTCTTTGGCGCCTGTCTGGCCTTTTTGCGCTACAACTTCAACCCCGCAAGCATCTTCTTGGGCGACTCGGGGTCGTTGCTTCTGGGCTTTGCACTGGGCTCCATCTCGCTGCTCAACGTGAGCCGCACCGCCGCGCTCACCTCGCTTATCATCCCGCTCATCGTTGCCGGCGTGCCCATCATCGACACGTTTAGCGCCATCGTGCGCCGCAAGCGCGCCCACATTAGCATCGGGCAGGCCGACAAGGGCCACATCCACCACCGCCTGATCCAAGAGGGCTACAACCAAAAGCAGGCAGTGCTCCTCATCTACGCCTGGTGCATCATGCTTTCGGCCGGCGCCGCCGCGATTAACCAGGTCGAGGTGCCCATGCGCGTGCTCATCTTTACCGTACTCGCCATTGGCTCGGCGGCCTTTGCCAAGCACCTGCACCTGTTTGAGCCCGTGCTGCGCCACCATTACAACAAGCGCACGCACGAGGACGAGCTCGTCACCCCCGACGATCCCGCCTTTAAGCAGGAGGAGCAGGCGGCAGAAGAACGCAAGGAGGAGCGCCACCACAGGCGCTAGGGTAAGCTGCCGAGGATGCGTCCAGACGCCGCCGGCCAAACGTGCAGCCACGCCGCGCCCATCGCACAAGCCGCCGCTCTCCCGCCCCTCGCCTACTTACGACCTGCCCCTCCAATAAACGCGTTATCATCTTGACCCATGAACATACGTTAGGAGCAATCATGCCAAACGAGAACAGCTACGAAGTCGCGCTGCAAAAGAGCAACGCCATTCGCGAGGGCCTGGCAAAAACGCCCGAGAAGTTCACCATGCTTACCGGCGACCGCCCCACCGGCCGCCTGCACCTGGGTCACTACTTCGGCACCCTCAAGGGCCGTGTGGAGCTGCAGAACATGGGTGCCAAGACCAACGTACTCATCGCCGACTACCAGGTCATCACCGACCGCGACACGACCGAGCATATCCAGGACAACGTGTACAACATGGTCATGGACTACCTTGCCTGCGGCATCGACCCCGACAAGACCATGATCTACGCGCACTCCGCCGTGCCCGCCGCCAACCAGCTCATGCTGCCGTTCCTGTCGCTGGTGTCCGAGGCCGAGCTGGCGCGCAACCCCACGGTCAAGGCCGAGATGGAGGCCTCGGGCCACGAGCTCACCGGCCTTCTGCTCACCTATCCGGTGCATCAGGCCTGCGACATCCTGTTCTGCAAGGGCAATGTGGTGCCCGTCGGTCGCGACCAGCTGCCGCACATCGAGCTCACCCGCACCATCGCCCGCCGCTTTAACAACCGCTACGGCAAGGTGTTCCCCGAGGTCGACGCGCTGCTGTCCGAGACCCCGCTGCTGCCCGGCCTGGACGGTCGCAAGATGAGCAAGAGCTACGGCAACGCCATCAATATTTCGATGACCGCCGAGGAGACGGCCAAACGCATCAAGAAGAGCCAGACCGACTCCGAGCGCATGATCACGTTCGATCCCGAGAACCGCCCCGGCGTGTCCGGCCTGCTTTCAACCGCCGCCATCTGCACTGGCCGTTCCGAGGTCGAGATTGCCGAGGAGATTGGCATGGGCGGCTCCGGCCAGCTCAAGAAGTACGTGACCGAGGCCGTCAACGAGTACTTCGCGCCGATCCGCGAGCGTCGTCAGCGCTACGAAAACGACCTGGACTATGTGAAGGACGTGCTGCACGAGGGCAACCGTCGCGCCAACGAGATTGCCGAGCAGACCCTGGCCGAGGTTCAGGACGCCATGGGCATGGTGTACTAGCGACATGCCCTGCGGTGCTGTCGCCAGGATTTGAACACATAAAGACGGTGAGGCTAAATCCTCCCCTAACAGGAACAGGCCCGCTGGCAGTCAGTTGCCAGCGGGCCTGTTCCCGAAGTACACCGTTGAATCGCACAGAGGGGAGGAATGCGAATCAAACTCAACAGGGCAGGCTTTTTCATCGCCTATTGCCTGCTCCGTTGCTGAATACAATATAGTTCACCGTGGTTTACTTTGCTGCGACAAACCGCGCCGCCACACCTTCTCCATAAGTTAACTCAGGTAAACTAAAACCACCACAAAGGGAACAGGCACCTTTGTGGTGGTTTTGACACGAACGAGCCGCTAGAGCCCTCCTGGCCAGCGACAGACGGCCAAGTCGACGTGCATGTCGTCCTTAAATGCCACACCCTCCCCTAGCAAAAGCTCACGTTGAGCATCGGGGCCGCCAAACGCAAAGCCCTCGCAAATGCGGCCATCGGCAAACACCACACGATGGCAGGGAATCTGACCAGGGCGCGGATTGCTGTGCAGCGCATAGCCCACATAGCGCGCGCTTCGTGGACGACCGGCGAGCAGCGCCACCTGACCATACGTGGCGACCATCCCCTCGGGAATCTGCTCGACCACCTCGTACACCCGCTCAAAAAAGCCCTCAGACGCCATTGCTCGCTCCCTTCCACCCGGAATAGCATAAACCACCACAAAGGTGCCTGTCCCCTTTGTGGTGGTTTTGGCAGGTGGGCTAGTTAACGGGCTGGAAGAAGGCTACGGCTACGGCGCCGGGGCCTACATGGGTGCCGATGGTGGCGCCGATGGTGTGAACGGGCAGTTCGCCCTCGGTGTGGCCAGCCCACAGTGCCGCGCTGTCCTCGATATACTTCTTGAGCACCGCATCCGAAAGGCCCGTATAGCCGAGCGCCAGCGGCATGGAAAAGTCGATGCCGCCCGCCTTTTCGACCTTCTGGTTGAGCAGGTTACGTCCGTTCTTGGAACCGCGCGCCTTGCCCAGCTGCACGATCAGACCGTCCTCGGCAGCCACAACAGGCTTTACGTTGAGCAGCGTACCCACGGCACCGGCAGCAGCAGACAGGCGACCGCCGCGCACCAGGTACTCCAGCGTCTCGAGCAGACCAATAACCACCACGCGGTCACGGACGGCCTCGACAGCCGCCGCGATCTGGGCCGCGCCCTGGCCCTCGTCCACTAGGCGCAGGGCATACTCGACCAGCACGCGCTCACCCAGGGTAACGTTATTGCTATCAACCACATACACGTCGCCGCCCGGCGCCTCGGCAAGTGCGGTACGGGCGCTCTGATTGGTCCCCGAAAGTTTGGCACCCACGGTAATAATCACCGCCTCGTCGCCGGCCTCACGTGCTTCGGCAATCGCCTGCGAAAAGGCGTACGGGTTGACCTGACCGGTCTTGGGCAGCTCGTCGCGCTCCACGAGCATCTCGTAAAAGCGCTGGTGATCGATGTCGACGCCATCCATATACACATCGGTGCCAAAGGTAACGGACAGCGGCAAGACGGACAGCGCCGGGTGCTCCGCCGGCGACATATCGCTGGCGGAATCGGTAATAATGCGGACGGACATAGCGAATCCTTTCTTGCGCAGGTCTCGCGCAGGGAATTTTGACAGCAATGTCCCGGGACGGCATACGCGCTCAAACGGGACGATGCAGTTTTTAATGGGAAGCAAATGCCTTGGCGGCCTTAGATCTCACGCAGGGTGTTGAGAATCGTACGCAGCGACGCATACATCTGCTCGCGCTGCTCCACACCCATAGCCTTACCGGTGGTGTCGAGCACCTCGCGAATGATGCGGTCCGCCTCGCTCATGCTCTCGCCGCCCAGAGCGGTCAGGCGCACCGGGGCACGATACTTAACGGCCGCATCACCCGAGTCGTCGACCTCGACGTAGCCGCCCTCCTCCAGATGCGCGAGCGTGCGCGAGACGGCGGCACGGGTCACGCCTGCCATGCGAGCCAGGTCAGCGCCAGTCAGGCCGTCCTTGCTGCGCTCAAGATAGTACAGGCACATAACGTCGGAGCCCTTGAGGCCCAGCCTTGCGCCCTCGGATGTCTTAATGCGCTGGATCTCCTTGTAGAGCCCGCTGATCAGTCCGACAAAGTCCTCGAAACGTGTCTCGTCGTTCTGCTGCATGGGAGACGACCGCCTTTCGCTTACATGATGCTAACGGGTAAACATCTTAGCCGCACGAGGCAACACCTCTACCCAAATATCCCATTTGTTAACCCATCAACATAAAAACCACCACAAAGGGGACAGGCACCTTTGTAGTGGTTTTGACCGGCGAACATGATCCGCAGGCGTCGTTACAGTTCCACGCAGGGATTGTCGCGGGTCACAAGCGTCTTAACGACAACCGTCGCTCCCAGATAGCGCTCGAGCAGCCAGGCCAAGCGATCGATGGCGGCCTGACAGTCCCCCATCCGCTCGGGCTCCACGCACTCAATCGCCAGGAAAGCATCGGCCGAATCGTCGGACAGGGCCGTTCGAACGCCGTCGCGCCAGTTCCAGCAGCGGCATACGGCGCCCGCATCATCGATGTAGGCGAGCTCGCCGGGAAGCGTCGGGTCATCTGTCTCCTCGCCAAGCGGCAGAAATGAATCGCCACCGTCGGTCACCTTCAGGCAAAGGTCTCCCTCAATCGCGTGCAAATCCTCGCCGCCTACGGGCAGCGCGTAGGACAGCGACACCGTGTTGTAGATGTCCACCGCGGGCGTAATGTGGCCCACCGGCTTGCCTTTGAGCACGCGCTTGAGCAGGTTCTCAATTGAGCAACGCACGCCCTTCTTGGTCTTGAATAGGCGATATGCCTCGCGCCATGCCTTAACCGGCGCATTCTCGCTGATGGTATCACTCGTCAGGTGACGCTCCGCATCGATATTGACGCGGTCGAGCAACGCGGCAATCGCATCAACGTCCTCTTGAGGAATCTGAGCCGCGGGCTTCATGCCCTTTACGACCACAACACCGATAGCCGCCTGCGGAAATAGCTCCCAAAACGAATCCTCGGCAACGAAACTCTTCATGTGCTCTCCCTTCATAGCATGCGCCCGAGCCCGGGTGCCTAAACAAAAAGCGCCCTTACGACGGCCACCTTCAAAGTCCTACGGTGCCGCCACAAGAGCGCTTACGCTGCCCCCATCCGGAGAAGGGGGCGATATGTCAGGCGTATTGTAACCCGAGTCATTCGCCCAAGCAAAACCGCCACAAAGGTGCCTGTCCCCTTTGTGGCGGATATGGACTCGCGGCGACGCTAGTGTCGGAGTCCCAGCAGGCCGCGGCCGCGATGACGGGCGTCGGCGTGCACCTGAGCGTGCGGACCGGCGGCCTTCACGGACTCGGGCAGGTGCGAGTACTTCTTCTCGAAGTTCTCCTCGAACATCACGGCCAAGTTGTGCGCCGCCTCGTCGTAGCGCGCGGTGCTCTGCCAGTACTGGCGCGGCACCAGGATGCCGTCGGGCACGCCGTGGCACGTGGTGGGAATGTCAACGTTAAAGATATCGTCATGCACGAATTCGCTGTCCTCGATGGTACCGTCGAGGGCGCGGGCCACCAGGGCGCGCGTGTAGGCAAGCTCGATGCGATGGCCCACGCCGTAGCCGCCGCCAATCCAGCCGGTGTTGACCAGGTACACACGCGTGCGGCCGTCGGCGATGCGCTCACCGAGCATCTTGGCATAGACCATGGGGTCGAGCGGCATAAACGGCTCGCCAAACAGCGAAGAGAACGTGGGCGTGGGCTCGGTGACGCCGACCTCGGTGCCGGGGATCTTGGCCGTAAAGCCCGTCACAAAGTGATACATGGCGGCGTCGGCCGTCAGGCGCGAGATGGGCGGCAGCACGCCAAAGGCGTCGCAGGTCAAAAACAGCACGACGCTCGGAGTGGTGCCCATGCCCTTGGTCCACGCGTTGGGAATGTGCTCCACAGGGTAGGCCACGCGCGTGTTGTGCGTGACCGAGACGTCATCGTAGTTGGGCTTGCGGCTCTCGTCGAGCACCACGTTTTCGCAGATCGCGCCAAAGCGGACGGCGTTGAAGATCTCAGGCTCGTGGAACGCGTCCAGGCCCTCGCATTTGGCGTAGCAGCCACCCTCGATGTTGAAGATGCCCATGTCGGACCAACCGTGCTCGTCGTCGCCGATCAGCAGCCGCGTGGGGTTGGCCGAAAGCGTGGTCTTGCCGGTGCCCGACAGGCCAAAGAACACCGCGGTCTCGTGCGTGACGGGATCCATACTGGCCGAGCAATGCATGGGCAGCACGTCGTCCTCGACGGGCAGCAGGTAATTCATGACGCTGAAGATGGACTTTTTGATCTCGCCGGAGTAGCCGGTACCCGCGACCAAAATCACGCGCTCCTGGAAGTTGATGACCACGGCGGCGCTGGAGTTGAGGCCCTTGATGGCGGGATCGCACTGGTAGCCCGGCGCGGCGAGCACACAGAAGTCCGGCTCGCCGGTGCGCGCGATTTCGCGGGCAAGCGGGCGGGCGAGCATCTGCTTAATGAAGAGTGCCTGGCTGGCGCGCTCGCAGGCGACGAGCAGTCGGCGCGTGTGGTTGCGGTCGGCGCCGGCCATGCCGCGGGTGACGAACACGTCGCGCTCGTTGAGGTAGTCGACGATGCCGGCCTTGATGGTCTCGTAGCTCTCGATCGAAAGCGGTCGGTTGACGGCGCCCCAGGCGATCTTGTCGTGCACGTCGGGCGTGTCAACGATAAAGCGGTCATTGGGGGAACGACCAGTGCGCTCCCCCGTCTTGATCACCAGCGCGCCGTTGGATGCCATGCGGCCTTCTTCGCGGCGGATAGCGTGCTCGACGAGCTCCGCGGCGGGTAGATCGACCAGCAGACGGGGCTGATTCTCGGCGGGATCTTCGACCAGCGTAATACCAAAGTTGGACAAAACATCTGCAGGGGTAACACCAGGCATGGGGCCTCCTTTAAAAACGCGACACGAGGACACGACGCGCACTTTACTCACGTAAAGCCCGTTGTACCCGATATGCAAAAACGTTTTTGCGGCAAGGGCGGCAAGCCCGCCCAACGGTCAAAAATCGCAGGCAAGCGGCCTAGTCATTGGGGACGTTTTTAAACGACTAATCGTTGGGGACACTCTTGAACAGGCAACAACCAAGGAGCGTCCCCGGATGCCGGCACTCGGGGACATTCCTAAAGTGCCGGCACATAAGGAACGTCCCCGAGTGCCGGCTACTGAATGGCGCCGCCGAAATTATCGAACAACCTGTTCAAAAACACGAACGAACACCGTCGCGTCTATACTAGAGCGCAGCAATAGAAAGGACTCCGCTTTGAGCATCACGCCCATCGATAGCATTCGCCGCGCCATCGCCCGCCGCAATGGCGTCGCCGACCCCACCGTATCGGACGGGGCGCACGGGCAGGGCGGACGCATCGAGAACGGCCTGTTCCCCGCATCGCACACCGCCGAGGAGCTCGCACGAATCCAAGAGCTAAGCCAGCGTAACGCCGGCGGTCCCGACAGCAGCCAGGCCACACGCCGTCGCCGCGAGCGCGATCGCCAGCCCGGCCCCATCCACCGCATGGTCAATGCCTGGTGGAACCGCCTGCTCGGAGCCGTCTACGGCGGCGGCTTCTCCACGCAAGAAGCCGAGTACGAAGATCACGCCACCCGTCGCGACTACCTTTGGAATACCCTGGGCACCGCCGTATGGGGCATGGCGTTTCCGTTGCTCACCATCGTGTCCACACAGCTCGTGGGCGCCGAGGAGGCTGGCAAATTCTCCATCGCCTTTGTCACCGGCACGCTCATCATGATCGCGTGCAACTACGGCGTGCGCAATTTCCAGGTCTCGGACATCGACGAAAAGACGTCCTTTGCCTCTTACCAGCTCAACCGCTGGATCTGCGGAGCGCTCGCGCTGGCATGCGGCCTGGTATACAGCAGCGCCCGCGGCTACGATGCGCAGATGGCCACAATCGGCCTGGGCGTCTACCTGTATAAGGTGATCGACGGCATTGCCGACGTGTACGAGGGCCGCCTGCAGCAGGCCGACAAACTCTACCTGGCCGGCATGAGCCAAACGCTACGATCCGTCGGCGTCATCGCGGTCTTTAGCGTGGTACTGTTCCTCACGCGCAGCATGCCCATCGCCGCCATGGCCATGGGTGTTACCGCGATCGCCTCGCTCGTTCTGGTCACCGCGCCGCTCGCCCTGCTCGAAACCGAAAAATCGCGCCGCGTGAGCCTGCGCGAGGTCGGTCACCTGTTTATCCAGTGCGCCCCGCTTTTTGGCGCGCTGTTCCTGTTCAACCTTATCGAGAGCATGCCCAAGTTCGTGATGGAAGGCACGCTGGCCTACAAGTATCAGCTGTACTTTAATGCCCTGTTCTTTCCGGCGCAGGCTATTTTGTTGAGCATTGGATTTATCTATAAACCGCAGCTCCTGCGTTTGTCGAGCATTTGGGCTAATCCTCGCAAGCGTCGTCGCTTTGACCTGATTATTGTTGCCGTTATGGCACTGATCGTGGTCATCACCAGCGTGTGCGCCGCATTTATGGCAGGTCCCGGTATTCCCCTCATGAGCTTCATGTACGGCCTCAATTTTGAGCGCTACCGCACGCTGGCACTGCTGATGGTTGTCGCCGGCGGCGTCACCGCGGCCATCGACTTTCTCTACGCCATCATCACGGTGCTGCGCCATGCCGGCGACGTCACCAAAATCTACCTGATCTGCTTCGCCGTAAGCGTAGTGCTGCCGGTGATCCTGATCAACCTGCTGGGTCTGATGGGCGCCGTGGTGAGCTACCTAGCCATCATGGCCCTACTCCTGGTGCTGCTGATTATCGAATACGCCCACATCCGCCAACGCATCGAGCGCGACCGCAACCCGTACGGCGCCTAATTGGCGCAATGGGGGGTCTCGTTGCGGACGATTTGCGACACGCAAAACTAAGTGAGTAGACTTTTGCCGAATCCCTGACCACACCGGCAAAACACAAGTCAGTGACCTGCGGTTTTGTTGAGGCAAATTTGCCGGCTGCTCGGCATTTCCAAAAAAGTCTACTCACTTAGCCAGCGGGCAGCCAAAAAAGAACCGTCGCAACGTCGTTTGACTCCGTTGCGACGGTTTTTCGAGCATTTTCGCACTGCCGAGGACGCAGACGTTCCTCATTTCTCGCGCTTACCGAGCAAGAAGGCGCTATTCTCCGAAAGTAGTCAAAAAAGCTCCGTCCCAAATTAGCTACCCTTTGCACCGATTATTCGCCTGGGTTGATATTCGCGTAGAACTCCGCGCCATCATCCAGGCGCAGGATCCCGACGCGGCCGAACTCGGAGCCGGTGGCGGCGGCGCAGTCGATATCGATACGATCGGGCACGCCGGCGGTATCCTCGCCACCCAGGCGCACAATCTGCCCGCGGCCCGACTCCTCATCAAGCCCCGCCAGGCCGCCAACCTCGCAATAGCGCCCAAGCGACACCGTGGGCGTGTGGCCGCTCACCACGACCGGACCCTCGCCCTCGGCAGAAAGCAGTCCCGTCGGCGCATCCCAATAGCCGTGACGAATCCACAGCAGGTCATCGGACGACTGCACCGCGAGCATCTGCTGCAGCAGCTCGCGATCGGCACCCACCGCTCCGACGCCATCGGCACAATCGACGCCATGCTCAAGTAAAAACGCGCGCGCCGCCTTCATCTCGATTCCAGCATGTACCAGCAGATACGGGCGCTCCTCGGTCTCGGCCACCGCGTAGAGCGGCAGCGCGGCCATCCATCGCACGAGCTCCTCGTATGCCTCAAATTCCATGTCGTTGAGCTGCTCGCGCGTCGTCCAGCCACCGTTGATATCCCAGGTCTCGGCATCGAGCGGATCCTGGCCAATGATGGCATCGAGCATGATCTGCTCGTGATTGCCCTTGAGAACGCGGGCGTTAGGCAGCGAGCGCACGAGCTTAATAACGCCGACCGGATCGGGCCCGCGATCGATCATGTCGCCCAGCACGTACAGCGTGTCGTCGGACGTCAACGAGATCTTAGACAGGGCCTCGTCAAGCGCATGCACGTGTCCGTGAGCATCAGATGTCACATAGATCGCCATGGAACGCCTTTCCCTACCTTGCGACCGAAGCCCGGAACCGCAACTAAAACTTCAAGTTGAACTTAAACGTTACCCATTGTACTCCGTTGCAATAAAGCTGGAAAGGGTTTCCGAGCAGAGGCAAAGACGGCAGCCGTCTATGACGATATCGCGCACGCCCGCAATCCAACCCCATAAACCCACCATCTTTGGGTACAAATAACCGCAGACAACTAACCGTGCCACGCCAACCACCCAGGAGCGGACACCATCCATGAACCAGATCCTTCTTTTTACCGGCCTCGTCATCATTTTGTGCCTGACCATCAAACCCGTCGGCAAAAAGCTCCCCTTCCCCACCCTGCTTATCTTTATCGCGCTCGGCATGCTGTTGGGCGTCAACGGCCCGGCGCATATCGACTTTAGCGACTACGCACTCACCGAAACCGTCTGCAGCACGGCGCTATTGTTCATCATGTTCTACGGCGGCTTTAACACCAACATAGACCGCGCCAAGCCCGTCGCCGCGCCGGCGGTGCTGCTGAGCACGCTCGGCGTCGTCATCACCGCAGGCATCACCGGCGTGTTCGCCCACTTTGTGCTGGGCTTCGACTGGATCGGCGGCCTGCTGCTGGGATCGGTCGTGGCGTCCACCGACGCGGCCAGCGTCTTTAGCGTTCTGCGCGAGCACAGCCTTTCGCTGAGGGGCGGCACCGACTCGCTGCTCGAGGTCGAATCGGGCTCCAACGACCCCGTCGCCTACATGCTCACCGCCGTGCTCGCGACCCTCGCGGCGGGCGGCAATATCGACATTCCCGTGCTGCTGACCAAGCAGATCATCCTGGGCGTGGGGTTGGGCCTTGCCATCGGCTGGACATCCAGCCGTCTGATTGAGCGCGCACACGCAACGGCCGAAGGCGCGCAGACCATCTTCTTGTTCGCCGTGGCCATCGTCGCCTACGCGCTGCCGAGCTACCTGGGCGGCAACGGCTTTTTGGCCGTATACCTTGCAGGCATTGTGCTGGGCGCAAGCGACATCACCGGTAAGGTCGAGATGGCGCGCTTTTTTGACACCCTCACCGAGATGGCCGAGATGACCATCTTCTTTTTGCTGGGCCTGCTCGTGACGCCCGCCCGCCTGCCGCAAATGCTGCTGCCGGGCCTGGCGCTCATGGCGTTTATGCTCTTTGCGAGCCGCCCCATCGCCGTCGGTCTGCTGCTGGCGCCCTTTAAGACGAGCCCTCGCCAGGTTGCGCTCGTAAGCTGGGCGGGCTTGCGCGGCGCGGCTTCGGTCGTCTTTAGCCTCTTTGCTGTGGTGGCCGGCGTTCCCGGCGGACACGACCTATTTGACCTGGTGTTTGTGATTGCCGTATCGAGCATTGTGGTGCAGGGTTCGCTACTGCCGGCGGTGGCGAAGAAACTCGATATGATCGATGCGGCCGGCGACGTGCGCCGCACCTTTAACGACTACCGCGACGAGGACGGCATGTCGTTTGTAAAGCTCAAGGTGGGCGCTGGCCATCCGTTTGCCGGGCGCTCGCTCGCCGATATTGGCAGCGCGACGGACATGCTCGTGGTCTTGGTGCTGCGCGACGGGGCGCACCCGGTACTGCCCAACGGCGATACCGTCATCGAGGAAGGCGACCTTCTGGTGATGGCAGCCCCAACGTTCGAAGAGCGTGCCGAGGTTACGCTGCGCGAGGTCACCGTGACGCCCCACGGTCGCCTGGCCGGTCAGCGCCTGCGCGACGTGCCGCAGGGCAAGCACCCGTTTATCGTGGTGATGCTCAAGCGCGACGGCCAAACCATCATCCCCGATGGCAACACCCTAATATACGCCGGCGACGAAGCCGTCATCGCCACGCTAGCTTCCTAGCAGCCCGTCCCTCTTCAGCTACTAGCTGTCACCCACAGCAAAGTCGCGGAGGTCGAGGCCTTCGCGTTCGGCTCGGGCTAGGAGCTCTTGGGGCGACTCGTCCTCGATATCCATCACGTCGAGCATGGCAGCGGGAAAGCCCACGCCAGCCGCGCTCCCCGCGTAGTCGAGCAAGCCCTCGCGCAGCTGGTCTACATCAACTTCAATCTTCACGGTGAATCCTCCTACCGGGCAATCGCGGCCGGACAAACCGCACGTCCCAACTGATGTGCAATAAACTCCAGATACGGCCATAATAAAATAATGAACATCAGGGAGGTTACGGATGATGGACAAGCTCACTGCCATGACAGAACAAGTCAGAGATTTTTGTGATGCGCGCGATTGGCGCAAATATCACACTCCAAAGGAACTTGCCATCGGCATAGCGACAGAGTCCTCCGAACTCCTTCAGCTTTTCCGCTTTATGAGCGACAAGCGCATTGCAGAAATGTTCGATAACCCTGATCAGCGCCAAGCCATCGAAGACGAAGTCGCTGACACGCTCCTCTTTCTCCTGCGTTTCGCCGATCTAAACGGAATCGACCTCCCAAAGGCGCTCTCGTCCAAACTCAAACGCAACGGCGAGCGCTATCCCGTCGACACCAGCTCCAGCGAATACAGAAAGGCGGACCACCATGAGTAACGAGTTCGCCCTTCGGCAATACACGCTTCCCCTGCCCCAGCCCTTCGAGACAAGCGAATCGCTGCAAGACTTTGGCACACCAAATCCAGGGTCGCACCACGACGAAAGCTGGCCTGTTCTCTACATCCTGACCAACAGCAAAAACAAAACGGCGTACATCGGTCAAACGACCAATTATCGACGCCGCATGAAGCAACACGCCGCAAACGTGGACAAAGACTTCGACCGGACCCTTCTGATTGACAATCCGACCTTCAATCAGTCAGCAACATTTGAGTTTGAGAATCGACTTATCGAGCTGTTCTGCGCTGACGAAAAATAGCAGGTAACCAACGCCAACAATGGCTATGCCCAGTTCGATTATTTTGAGCGACCCCAGTATCGCCAGAAGTTCAGAGACCTCTGGTCGAAACTTCGCGAAGAGAACTATGCGATCCACCCCATCGAAGAGCTCGAGAACACTGACCTGTTCAAATTCTCGCCCTTCAAAACGCTCACGCCCGATCAATACGAAACGATTGAGGCGATTTACAGGCGGCTCGAGCAAGAGCATGAAGACATTAAACACGGCGGGCCCAAGAAAGAGCGCATAAACGTCGTGAACGGCGCGCCAGGAACAGGCAAAACAATCCTCGCCATCAGTCTCATGTTCAAAATCAAAAATGAGCCGAACCTTTCCGGCCTGCGGGTCGGCTTTGTCACCCCCATGGATTCCCTAAAGAAGACCCTCAGGAAACTCACGCATTTCCTTCCAGGGTTAAAGCCTGGCGATATCTTGAGCCCCAGTGACGTCACAAAAAATGATCGTTATGACATCCTACTTGTCGACGAAGCACATCGACTGGGTAATTATCTAAGTATGGGCTCCGGCATCAAGGCCTTCTATAACACCTGCGATCGCCTCGGCCTTCCGCACACGAGCAACCAGGTTGACTGGATATACAAATGCTGCGACAAGACGTACCTGTTCTATGACCCCAAGCAGCAAGTCAGGGCATCCGGCCTCAATCGAGACGGTCTTGAGCGGCGACTTAACCAACTCGAAGAAGCGAAAATTGAAACCGAAGAATTCAACTTGAGCACCCAAATGCGAGTACGCGGCGGCGATGAGTATCTCGACTTTGTATATGATCTACTCGACAACAAGGCATACATGCATGCCGGCATGAAGTTCGAAGAACTCTTTTCATCGGAGCCTTACGATTCGCGGGCCGGGGATCCGAACAGTGATGCTCCCAGATACCAGTTTGGAATCATCGACCGATTTGAGGAATTCTGTTCCCTGCAGCAAGCCAAGGAAGAAGAAGTTGGTCTATCCCGCATGACGGCAGGTTTTGCGTGGAAGTGGGAAACGAAGAAACACAAAGACGCGTTTGACATCGTCATCGAGGGTATCCCCAAACGTTGGAACTCGAGTCAAAAGGATTGGGTCAACTCCCCCAACGCCGTCAATGAGGTCGGATGCATCCACACGGTACAGGGCTACGACCTCAACTACGGCTTCGTCATTCTGGGACCAGACATTTACTACGACGCCGAAAAAGGAGCTGTCTGCGTTAACAAAGCGAATTTCAAAGATGCCGTCGCAAAGAAACAGGCAAGCGACGACGACCTACGAAAGATCATCGTCAACGCCTACTATGTCCTCATGACGCGTGGCATGCTGGGAACGTTTCTTTATGTATGTGACCCGACGCTCAAGGAGTATTTGTCACGGTATATCCCGGTGATTTAGCTGCTGCCCGCCATGGCATGAATAGCAACGGAAGCAGCAGCGAAGCTCCTAGGAAACAATCTCGGATTCACAAAGGGCGGCGGGGCGCGCTGGCGCCCTATCCAACCAATACTGCCCCCAGAACATTTGCGAGCTTCTTGGCGGGGCGCCTATTCGCTTTTTCGCCCATCGCCACGAGCGCGTGGTTGCAGGCGTCCTCATTCATGTCGCAAACAATTCTAAGCTCATGCCGCGCCCTTGAAGCAGCCGTATAAAACAAAGTCCCAGGCTCTGGCATGTAGCTCATGGACGGCTGTTCCCATAAGGCTTGATCAACATCAATCAAAATTACCGCAGCAGCCTCCATCCCCTTGAACTTCCTCACCGTATGGACGGGAATCTTCTGACCTTTCCACCTCTTTAAGCTCTGATCGCCAGTGAAACAGCCCGACAGCTTAGAATTTTCCAGTGTCTTGCATGTGATAATCACAATGTCATTAATACCGGCACTCTTGAGTAGAGTAATATGCTTATCCACATATGCCTCTTGCGCGGCGGCGTCACAATCAATCATAAGCAATGGAGGCTTGCCAAGCTTAGCCATAACCTGTGTTCTAAAACCGTGCGCTTCACCAAGAGCACTCAGGGAAGACTTCTCGATAGCCTCCGTATTCCGGCAGTTTACATAAAGCGTTAGCTTGCAATCGGCATCCATAAGGAAGCTGGGCATAGTTGAGCCTTGGACAAACTGCCTTTTGTCGTAAAAGAGATACATGGTGCTTTCCGGCTTTGAATCCACAATAGAACGTAGCGTTTCGAGCACCATCGCGTCCTCGATAGCCTTGAGGCCAAAATCTTGGCCTTCGTCTATTACGATGTGCTGATAGGGAAACGAGTCAGGGTGCTCCATGAGCTCTTCGGTCAGGCTGGCATAGTTTGGCTCGAGAGAATTGCAGACCTTGCAGGCGTAGCCCGGAATTGTATAGACGTCGATTTCCGGAACATCCTTGCACCTTCTAGCAATCTCTTCCTTCAAAAGCGAATTAAAGCACAAAAAGAGAACCCTGCCCGTACAGGCGGCCTGCCTAGCCCTCTCAATTGCAATGAGGGTTTTACCAGTTCCTGCCGCCCCATTAATTACCGCCGTCTTCTGATCCTTGATGAAATTCAACACGCGAGCCTGCGAGTCCAGCAGCCTTGCGAACACGAAATCGTTATATCGATAGTCTACCGAATTCGTCGGGACGATATCGAACTCCGGCAAGAGCACTTTATGCAAAACCTCTTGAGCCTCGGTCTTGGAGAGTCTCGTCTCCCTTCCCCCGACTTCCATACTCATGATGCGAACTATTTGAGCAGTTGGATCCCCAAGGTCTGTCTTGCACAGAGTAATATCGCGAGAAGCCTCAGGAGAGTAGTCAATAAAACCAAGCTCGTGGGCGCCCAAGGACGGAAGCCAAACCGCATGAGTAACCTTGCACCTATCGCACAGCTCCCTCAACCCTACATCTTCAAATCGGTTAATGAGCTTCCATTTAATGCTATCCGCCTGCCGATAAGGCCCTCCATGCCTCCGCATCGATATGCCGCTACCGTATAGCCACTCGCCGTTTTCGCAGCGGATCTTTCCCGCCTTCGCCTCGATGACAAGGATACCGAGTCTGCGATTAAACACGACGAAATCGGCTTCCCTCTGCTCAATAGCGTTTCCATCCACAACATCCAACATCTTGTATGAATGGATAACCGTAAAATCATCGGGAAGCTTACTCAGTGCGTAATAAATCTCCCCCTCACGGCTCCGATCGTCGTATTCAGCTGGGCCAAGGCTCGGTATCATTCTTGCAGCCATGGCTATGCCTCTTTATCGATCTCTCTCATTACATCTTCAGCGGAGCACTCGCCGGCAACAAACAGACTCCAGCCTGACGCAAATCGCCAAGCGGAGCCGAAGGCATTGTCAAAATCGCCCGCCGCTTCCTCGTCAAGAAGAATGACCTTGGACTTGCGCCAAACAAGCGTGGCATAAGCGCTGTCGTCGCCAGCATCAGATAGCTCCACATCTATGCCCGGAGTCTCCCAGCGCAGATGCGAGTCGTAGCTCGTCATTTCACGAATCAACTCGATCCACTCCTCCGAAGAATCAGATCGGATTGACAGCTTCATCGCTTCGGCCAACGATAGCGCCTTGTTGTTTGCGCCATCATCAGAGGCATATAGCTCAAACCCAGCAACCGAGTCCGAGGCATCCAGCTCGCAATCGAGTTCTTTATCCTCATCGGAATTGCCGGCAGAACAAACGGAAGGCGATACAGCAAGAAGAGTCCCCAAAATTCGCTTTGCAGCGCCTCGAGAAAGGTTCGCCTGCACAGCTTGGTTGTAATAATTTGCAATACAACCGTAGCAGCAAGTTTCTTCACCGCATCCACAATGACCGTCTACGACCTTATAAGCCTCTTCAATTAGCTCCGCCACCTCTTTGCTGGGCTGGCGCACATGACCGGCTCCTCCAGGCACGTCATCATAGATGAGTATTGAAAAGCTGCCTGCATCATTTTTGTATGTAGTCCCTCCGAGTTCGGTCTCGGGAACCTCAAGGATTTTAGCCGCAGCGGTAAACAGCGCCCACATCACAGCTTCCCAGTCGCCATCGCAGCAAACCGTCGCCGCATCAAAATCAAATACGAGCTCGAGAACGTCGCTCACAAATGCCGTACCCAGTGCGCTGAACCTATTAATCTTTGGAGCAGTGCCGCTCTTCTCGCACCAGTAGGTATGTTGGATCTTCTCTCCACCAACAGCAGCGCGATTGCAGTAAGAGCAGACTTGGAAGCCCTTAGCAGGGCTATTGAGCACACAAAGTTGCCCGTTCTCGGCATATTTTACTTTCACCGCACCGCCAGGAAAACAAAACTCTCCGGTCGCAGTCTCGTTAGGCCAGTGCTGGCTAAAGTGCACCGATGCATACCCCTTTGGCCTCGGCCTTCTAAGCCCGATGCCTTTTTTGTTTTCCGTGCCGACAAAACCATAGGAAGGTATGAGCATATTCTTTTCGAGAGCAAACTCGGTATGGCAAACGGGACACTCGCCTTTATCACTGTAGTTTTCAATAGGCCATACAAATGTTTCGCAATTTGGACACTTTCCATACCTGCGCTTTCGCAACTCTTGTCCTTTCGGCTTTCTGAGTCCAACGGACTTCCAAAGCGTCTTGCCGGCAACGATTTCCGCCCCCGGTGCATATTCCCTAATGGCTTGACGCATACCCCTAGAAAGCTCGAGCCTGTTCTCACCTACAGAATTCTCGATATCAAGAAGATGGAGCTCTACGAGATCAGTCGGAAACCCGTACTTAGGCAATACTCCGTTCTCGGCAAGAATTGCGATAGTTCTCTCCTTCTTGAGCGCATCCCTGGACTTTAGAAGCTTGGATGCGAGAATGTCGTTGACGCCCATATTCAGCTCAATACCATCCTGAACACGCTCAAAATCAGCATGCTTAAGGCTATGTGCAAGGAGAAGCCTGCCACCGCCTCCATTCTCAGCCGAATCGATTGGCCCAACGAGCTTTGCTATCCACCCCCACTCGTTTACGCCAACTTCTTCCGCCACGGGCATGCCTTGCGGAACAACGCGGACGAGCTGTTCATAGACACTCTTTGGCCGCGATGCAAGGAAGCTGCGAAGATCTTCGAGGCCTTCCGGCTCCGATTTAGAAAGATCCATAAAGTCGTTGTATCCATGAGAGTAGTCTTTGCCCAAGCTCCGGCTCGCGTAGCGAAAGAACTCAGACATAGCGACAGCGAAAACATGCCGTATCGCAATGGCATCGTTATTCAGATAACACATTGGCACTCTCGTGTTGCCGCCAATTATCTTGGCTGGGTCCTCAAAGTACGCGACATCATGGGGCCGCAAGCGAGCAAACGTGATGGCATATCCAGGCTTGCCAGCGCGGCGTCCAACGCGACCGGCTCGTTGCGTATAATTCGCGGTACTAGGTGGAACGTTTCTCATAAAAATGGCCCTCAAATCGCCAACGTCCACACCCAGCTCAAACGTGGTCGTGCAACTCAAAACATTAACGTTGCCTTTGATAAATTCGCTCTGTATTTCTCTAGCCTTTTTGGATGACAGCTGTGCAGTATGTTCCTCGATGTCGAGGGGAAGCGCCTCATCTTGATATACGGTTTTATAGAAGCGGTCTTTGTCTCTTGCCTCTGCGAAGCTCATTTTCACCATCGTGCCGTTGCATTTCGTTGTCATGCAAACGCCATGCGTGTCCAGATGAGTCTCACATCCACATGCATCGCAACGATAGACAATATCATCGTTGGAATGCGGATACATAGTCCAAATATCTCTGCCAAGCCTAAAGTGTTCACGCGAATCGATCAAATATCCTTCGCCCCTAAATAGCTTGCAACTTAGATACTCCCCCATAAACTGGAATAGACTTTGCAGAATCGGGCGAACGTCCTCACGGGTCAGCTCGATACCGTGGACCCTTTTGACGTACTTGCGAATAAAGGCACTGCGCTTATTTTCTGTACCACGTACCGCATCTCCCGCAAACTGAACAATATCCTTTGACGCAGAGCCGCCTCCCTCAAGCACGACAAGGTTACCGCGCTTCTCATGATTGTTTCTTAGCTCAGGGACCCCTTCAGGAACCTCGATAACGTTTTTCTCTCGGAGCAGTTCAAGACAGGTCCTTGCAAACAAAATGTAGTCTTCGAATGAAAGCCAGGCTGCCCCATCGGCATTAAGTCTATCCACCTGTCTTTCGACAAGTTTTTTCGCCCCAGGATGGGAAAACCCCTTGTTAAATTCAGTAGGCTCGATCCTTACAACGCCAAGGCCTTCAAGGCTGTTCCGCGAATCCTCAGCCGCAAGCTCATCGAGAATCCAGGCCGTCGCCTGGCCCCTCTTGTTGGAACCCAAGACCCCCGGATATCGCCTCTTTGCAACACTTGTTATCCAATCAATAACTGAGCTCGGCTTACAACCCTCACCGTCGCGAGACAGGGTTTCCACCGCTTCTCTTATCAGCTGACGACGTGTGATGTTCCCATAAGTTCTATCCATTGCGGGCGCGAAGAAAGCCGCGTCCTGGCGCTTATCCGAGAAGCAAATAATACTTCCTGCCCTGCGCTCCTCATCGAGGTCTGCGAACAAATCATCCTCGTCAGCTTCTTCCTCATCAAAAGGCGGAATATCCCTGACCAGGTCGTAACAGACGACACTGCCTGCAGCTTCAGGCGAAACGCGCATTGGCTGAATTGCCACAACGGACTGATATCCGCAATGACGACAACGCGCCTCTGCTTCATCTGATTGTTTTTTCTCGTTTTGGTTGAGCGCAATTGGGATGCGCGCAACAATCTCATGCTCGAAACGATGAACACCACCCTCGGCTTCATGATACAAAGACCCGCATATCGGGCACAGCCATTGGATCTTTTCATCGGGATCCCTCTCCGATTCGTCAGAGAGAAGACGGTAGTAGACTCTCGGAAGAAACTCGTCGTCGGAATCCGTTCCTTCATGTCGAGGACTTAGCCACGCAGTCTTCACCTCGGGATCAGAGCTCTCCTCACCAAGGATGTATGCCTGCCCACAATGGCGACAGACCGACACCTCATATACAGGAGTATCGTTTTCATCGTCATAATGCTCCGCAATCGTTTTGTGAGGAGTCAGCTTACGTGTATGCAGATTTAAATAGATGCCCTCAGGAGCACGCAAGAAAGAATGGTAGCGACTCGTAAGAATGGGAACATCCTTGGAGCGCTGTGCAGAGGAAAGCACCTCAACCATGGCAGTGAGGATTTCCACACCCCTCTTATCTCCCGTGAGCCCTTCGATCTCAAGCTCCTCAATAGTGTCAAGATCAGTGAGGTCGAAAAGACGCTCACAGCGTCTCACCAGTTTTGTCGCAGACGATTCACCCAGAAGGATCTTTCCTAGTCCCATTAGGGGGGACTCGCCGTCTAGTCTCGCTACAACCTCTTCAGGAGCTCCACCAGATGCGAGTGCGCTGCGAATGTCTTCTACGTTTGCGTTTTCGGGATAGGAAAGTTCCCTGCGAAGTTCCGCCCAAGTGTCTAGAGAAAGCGCGCCCCAAGGCTTTTCATCAAGAGCATCTTGGGGCTGATCTTTCTCGCTCGTGATGACATCGAGATCCGCGGGATCACCCGAGAAAGGCTCGCCAAAAAGATCCCGAGCAAATTTAGCCACCTTCGGCATATCTTCTTCTGAGCCGATTGTTGCGGAAGTTGCGTAACAATGAAGCTTGGGCAGCTCCCCCGTTTCCGATTCGATACGAGCCTTTACTCGACGCAGCAAATATGCGATTTCGGTGCCAAGCGCGCCTGAATAAACGTGCGCCTCATCGATGGCGATATGCCGCCAGTTTGCACCAAATGCTCCTTCGAACAGCGGCGCATCCTCCGGACGTAGAAGGAGATACTCAAGCATAGAGTAGTTTGTAAGCAAAATGTTGGGTGGGTTCTCACGTATTTTCTCGCGAGAGATGATTTCATTTGGCAGTCTAGTTTGATCCGGGTTTTCGTCTTTCCACTTACGGAGAGCCACGGACTCTTTCTCCTCAGTATCTCCGGTATAACGCCCGAAGGAGATATCGGTCCCCTTCAGCAACAGTCGCAATCGTTTAAGCTGATCGTTTGCGAGAGCATTCATCGGGTAAAGTATCATGGCACGGACGCCAGCGGAGGGCCCGCTCTTTTCGAATTCTGAGAGGATGTCATTCAGAATCGGAAGCAAAAAGCACTCAGTCTTACCCGAACCCGTGCCCGTAACGACTGCGTAATTACGCCTGGCAACGCTCTTTTCAATAGCCTTAACTTGATGCACATATAAGGGGCGATAGGGGTCAAAATTACGCTCTTCTCCGCCGCCTAAACTCATCATGCCCCTGCAGAGAAGCCCCTCGTCCACCAGGTCTGCCACAGTTTTATCCTTGCGGTACGGAGGCGCCGCCTCAAGAAACGGTCCCTTTGCAAGATATCCCGGCTCGCAGAGAATCGTCTCAAGCTGCTTCTGCAAATCCGCGTCATCAAAGTGAATAGTAGTGGCAATGTACTCGCGATAAGAGTCCTCCACTTTGCGCGCAGTCTCAATGGGGTTGAATTCTTTTGCATCCATCATTATTTGCTCCTGCTATTTAAGAATGATACTGGTCGCGTATTCTCGCCGAGGGTCTCCAAAGAAGTCGCTCGGTGACATTTCAACTGCAACCTCTCTCTTATTGCTCAGCTGCCTCACCACGCTTAATGGAAGAGTAACCTCCGCAGAGCCCTTTTCCGCAAAGGCCGTAGCAATCGGCTTTTCGTCTCTTTCCTTATACTTGGAACGCCTAAAGAACCTGAAATGAATGTCGCACAAGGGCTTGCCTTCAAACCGAAGAACATATCCAAGGGATTCTCCCGGCGATAGCTTCCAGCCGTTAATACCGAGCCCCTCGGCACAATCAAGCATTTGAACATCGGTCCAAGCTGGAATCAGTTCTCCAGTTGATACGTCATCGCCATAGCACAGGGACAGCCTCAGAGGAAGACGGCTGGATGCCCTATAGTCAGTCTGTTGAAAGAGGCTTGCATGTCTAAATAGATTAAATCCGTATTCGCCAGGCTGTTTGAGGTTCTTGAAGAATAGGGGTTTTGAACCGAGCATCACCAGCGCAGCCCTGTTGTACCTCCAACCATAGGAGATAATCTTAAAGTTTGCCGCACTGGGGCCGAGTTCCAACGCATCTGCCAAACAGATTGGACGCTCCTTGGATAGATTTGCAAGTCTTTCTGGTATGTCAACGCCTATTGCAGCAAGAGCAAGTTTGGCATCGGTTTCTTTGCCGCTCTCCCTCGAACGAATACGGAGATGCAAGAACTCATCCTTCAGGAGGGCCTTCGCTTCATACCGCTCCCAAGCATTGAGGGAATTAAGCCTGTCGCATTCGCCTTCCGCATCGGCTTCTTCATAAATACGCACAACATCAATGGGAAGACACGCCTGGAAGCCATATTCGGCTACAGCACGCCCGTGATCAATGCTGATGGACAGAGGCCTAAATTCTTGTATGGGCACCACTGCGAATCGGTAGCGGAAAACAACCTTACCACCGGCAGATTTCTGCCTCGCCTCCAGGACGCACTCTTCGATATGCCAACTGAATTGACTCGTTTTTGAGGGATTGAATTCTATTCTTGCAATACCTGAATTTTCAGTATCGTCCTCATATATGGCGCAACGAGGCATCGACACCAGCTCGCCATCGCAGCAGCACATGATGTCCAAGTCTTTTAGGGCGCTCGCGCCATCAAGCGCTTCAATGCTCACAGAGGGCAGGCCGTCGCTGGTATTGAGTTCGTTCGGAACGCACCCATACAAGTCAACGCCGTCGCTCGTTTCTCCGATAATGCGATGCTTATCAACCTTTGCGACATAACGTTCTTGCCAAACGGCAACTTCCTCGCCCGTAAGCTCGTCAACAACCGAACCTGCCGAACCGGGCTCAACGTCGTAGATAAAAATCTGGTTATCGTTCCAATCGCCAGAAGCCTCATACTCCGAAACGGCTTTCATGCCTTGCCCGGGAACAATCTTGTATCCGTCTTTAACAATGTATGCGATACGACGCTTTTTCGTTAACCGCTCGTTCTTGCCACGCAAGCGGCAGAAGCCCTTAGCGTCCTTTATAAATTCAAAACAACCGGGCTTGTTCCTACTGAACGACTGGCTCAAAGAACTAAGCTCGATGTAGTCACCCGCTCGCTCATCTTTCTGCATGAGCTTCAATTCCACGTCGTAACGAGCCCGAGGGTTAACGGCAATACCGACGGCATTCAAAATGCATTTTCCGACACTCATATCGAATTCAGAGCTTGCCTTTAGCTCGCCGTCAACATAATAGTCAATCTTGTCACCAGCAAAATGCAGCGGGAACTGTTGGCGCGGCCAGCGCATGGTCACAACACCCTCAGATAAATCCAGCTGCAAACTGGCAATCGGAAGATAGATCAATCGGTGGGCGCCACTTCTCCGCTCTTGCGTCTCAGCAGCAGCCCTTCCTCCGGTCGCCAAGGGCGGCACACGCTCTTGGTTGTCACGAAGGGCCTGCATTGCGGCTTCAGGCAGACCGAAACTAGATAGCATCGTGTAGCGGCTTCCAGCCCTATTCGAGTCAACAATTTGCGCCGCCACGCGCATGGACGCCTCAAATAATGGAGCAATGGTTGAATCGGGCGCTTTCTCAAGAATGTTAAGGACTGCCTTTTCGGGAGCATACCGACTCTCAGGGTTCTTTAGCTCCCTAAGAACGGAGCGCCCGTCCATCTCTCCGCCAAAACCTAGACTGCCTTTAGAAACTTCTTTCGCAAGCGGAAGTAATTTCTCCCACAGGTTTGACCAAGAATCTTCCGATAAGCCTCCGTGGAGAAGAGCAGTGTAGTAGTAGTGATTAACTTCCTCATCGCGACCATACAAAGGCATTCCACGCTCTTCAACATGTTTTATAAAAATGTGCTTTACTATCCCCTGCACACTACCGTCACGAATGCCAAGACTGGCAAAAAAGTTGCCCCACAGGTTATGGCCATTGAATACCCTGCGCGCTTTGTCGGCAACATAGACCATAAAAGCGTTCGGCAAACACCTATCAATCAGCATCAGAACAATGCGAGGTTTTGTCGGGTAACGCTTTATGAGTTCTTCAAAAGCAGTGCTGAGCCCATCAAGGTCTACCGAGAATTCCTCAAACGCTTGATAAACCATGACGTTTTCAGACCTTGAGCCAAGGTCGTCAAAGGCACCCCGAGCTCTTTCTTCAAATTCCTCCAATTTTGCCGAAAACAGCCCATGGGAGCGCGTGAGCGGAAAATGGCTCAAGTCGTATTCATATTGCTCTATCGAAGACGCTGTCTCGATATTTGACTCGTGAGGAGGTCGGCTTTTCGGCGAGGCTTTCACGTTCGTCGGATTCTCGACCATCTTGGGCTGAAGCATGGATGCCGCGAAGGCTTCAGGAACTGCGCGGTATTTCTTTCGCATCTTAATGATTGAATCGGCATATCTGCCATCAAAACGAGCGTCTATCTCTTGATCGGTAAGAGACAAAAGATCGGGCAAGTAGCAGAAACCAGCATTCTGGATTAAACGCCTTAGCCCCACATCATCAAAACTAAGCTCCGAGATGGGCGCTTTCTTCAGCCTCTCCAAGTAGTTCGCTTCGCTCATCAGCATCCCCTATGCCGTAATTGCATTCGATGCCGCCATTTCTGACCTTTTATTGACACCGGTCTGACACGACGTGCTTTTAATCATACCGTGAGGGACTTGCGCAACTCGAAGAACAAAGATGTCCAATGGAACCGTTTCTGCAGACGGTCACTATCACCCGGCGAACAGTTCCCTAAAAGGTCGACCATGGTTCAAGCACGCTTGATTGCGCAACAAAACTACCGCTAAAATGATTCAATTGTGAACATAGATGCACGGATCAGCCGGCTGGGGGTCCAAGTTTTTCCTACCGCCCATCGCTTTGCCCCAATCCTGCAAGGCGCCCGCACGCTATCATCGATATAGATTGAATGGGCAAGCAATACAGGTGGCTCTGCATGCCAATTGAAAAAGTTCCATTCTTGCAAAACACTTCAGGCTCGGTAATTGACAACCGCCACGAAGCTTATATGGCTGCCCAGCAATCCATCGCCCGCGGCTACGATGACCTCGTAAACGACCGCGTGCGTCCCTGGAAACAAGCGAAGACCGAGGCGGATCGGATGCGAGCCATCAGGTAAGGTCGCCCCTCCCCCATGTAACCATCCTGTAAATCATAGCGGCGCAGTCGAGTTTTACCGTGATGCGGTCGCGCCCGGCGCTCCACTGTGCTAAAGTATCCCGAACGTCCAAACGACTACGAGGGGGAACTAGAAGATGGCACGTGTGCACAACTTCTCAGCTGGCCCGGCCGCGCTGCCTACAAGCGTGCTCGCCGAGATCGCCGACGAGATGATGGACTACCGCGGTTGCGGCATGTCCGTGCTCGAGATGAGCCATCGATCTAGCATGTACCAGCAGATCATCGACGACGCCGAGGCAACTCTGCGCCGCCTGCTGAGCATCCCCGACAACTACCGTGTCCTGTTTTTGCAGGGCGGTGCCACACTGCAGTTTGCGGGCATCCCCATGAACCTTATGCGCTGCGGCCGCGCCGGCTACGTCGTGACCGGCAACTTCGCCAGCAAGGCGTACCAGGAGGCCGCCAAGTACGGCGAGGCGGTGCTGCTCGCGAGCTCCGAGGATACCAACTTCGACCGCATCCCCGACATGGCCGACATCAACGCGCGCATTGCCGCCGAGGCTGCGGGCGACGGGCTCGACTACGTCTACATCTGCCAGAACAACACCATCTTTGGCACCATGTACCATGAGCTTCCCGCTTGCGGCGATGTGCCGCTGGTTGCCGATGTCTCGAGCTGCTTTCTGTCGCAGCCGCTCGACGTTGAACGCTACGGGCTCATCTACGCCGGCGCGCAGAAAAACGCCGGCGCCGCGGGCGTCACCGTGGTCATCGTGCGCGACGACCTTATCGCCGAAGGCCCGGCCTATGCGCAGACGCCGCAGTACATGGACCTTAAGACCCAAGCCGCCAAGGGCTCCATGCTCAACACGCCCAACACCTTTGGTATCTACGTGTGCGGCAAGGTATTCCGCTGGGTTGAGCAGACCGGCGGACTTGCCGCCATGGCCGAGCGCAACTGGGCCAAGGCCAACCTGCTCTACGACCTGCTCGAGCGCGGCGAGCTGTTCCACGGCACCGCGCAGACCGGCAGCCGCTCCATCGCCAACGTCACGTTCCGTACCGGCGATGCCGACCTCGACGCCGCCTTTGTCGCGGGCGCGGCAGAGCACCAGATTCAAAACGTCAAGGGCCATCGCCTCGTCGGCGGCATGCGCGCCAGCGTGTACAACGCCGTCACCATGGAGGACGTGCAGGCGCTGGCCACGTACATGAAGGACTTCGAAGCGCAGCATAGTTTGAGCCCGCGATCTAACTAGCCCGCAACGCGCGGGCCAACCAGCCACTTCAAACCACCCTGTTTAGATCAAAACCTGCTAAGGAGTTTTCCATGCGCAAGATTAAGACCATCGACGACATCACCAAGGACGGCAAGGTCGAGTTTGGCGAGGGCTACGAGTTTGTGGGCACCGCCGAGGAGGCCGACGCGATCCTGATGCGCTCGACCGACCTGCACGACTACGAACTGCCCGAGGGCATCCGCGCCATCGCCCGCTGCGGCGCCGGCGTCAACAACATCCCCGTCGAGGAGTACGCCAAGAAGGGCGTCGTCGTCTTTAACTCCCCCGGCGCCAACAGCAACGCCGTCAAGGAGCTCGTCCTGGGCATGTTGGTGCTCTCGAGCCGCGGCGTGGTGCAATCGATGAACTGGGTGCGTGACAACGCCGACGACCCCGAGATTCAGGTCGATGCCGAAAAGGCCAAGAAGGCCTTTGTGGGCCGCGAGCTCAAGGGCAAGCGCATCGGCGTCATCGGCCTGGGCAACGTGGGCTCCAAGGTCGCCAACGCCTGTGTCGATCTGGGCATGGACGTCTACGGCTACGACCCGTTCATTTCCGTCGAGCACGCATGGGTGCTGAGTCGCGAGGTGCAGCGCGTGGGCACGCTCGAGGACCTCTGCCGCGGCTGCGACTACCTCACCGTGCACGTGCCCAGCAAGGCCGATACCATCGGCATGATCAGCACCGAGCAGATCGACCTGCTGGCGCCCGACGCCGTGCTCATCAACTACGCGCGCGAAACCATCATTGACGAGGACGCCGTCGATGCCGCCCTGCGCGAGGGCAAGCTGAGCTGGTTTAGCTGCGACTTTGCCACGCCCAAGACCGTCAAGATGCCCAACACGTTTATCACCACGCACTCGGGCGCCGGCACCGGCGAGGCCGAGGCCAACTGCGCCGACATGGCCATCAGCGAGCTCAAGGATTACCTGGAAAACGGCAACATCGCGCACAGCGTCAACTACCCCGCCTGCAGCATGGGCAAGGCGCGCGCCGCAAGCCGCATTGCCTGCCTGCATGCCAACGTGCCCAACATGATCGGCCAGATCACGGCCATTCTCGCCAAGGACAACGCCAACGTGCAGCGCATGACCAACGAGTCCGCTGGCGAGAACGCCTACACTATGTTCGACACCGATGAGCACCTGGACGGCAGCACGATCGAGGCGCTCAAGCAGATTCCGTCGATGTATCGCGTGCGCGTGATTAAATAGCGCCGGTGCCAAGCCTGCCAGACAGACCACGAAGCCCATTCGCCCCCCGTTTTCACGAAACGGGGGGCGATTTTGTTGCTCCGGACGACTTTAAAATGATACCCGGAACAAGTTTTTTCAGATAATCGATAGTGAGGCTCCAGTCGCTAAGCACACCCGCTTTGATAAACAGCTTTATCAGGGACTTTAGTAGGTAAAAATCGGTCTCTATGTGCCGAATGTAAGTTGACTGTCTATTTTCCGAAACAACTTATTCTAGATAGCATTTTTAGGGTCCCTCCAAGGCAAAATTGAAGCCTTTTTGCGACCAGAACTCTAGCTCGCGCTACCGTTTACCCACCGCGCGACTACATTCCCGCCCAATCGATAAAAATCTCCTCACGAAGCCGCCGTTCGAGCTCCTGCTGTCGCGGCGTCTTGTCTTTCAGCGGCACATCGAGATAGGACATGATGAGCTCCATCACCACGCGGAAGGCATCGAAGTCGGCCAGCTGACCATAGGTCATCAGAACGACGGGATATCCCATGGCTTGCAAGGCCGTCGTTCGATCGGAGTCCGAGATCTTGGATTCAATGGATCCGTGAATGGCTTTACCTTGGCATTCAACCAGACACTCTCGACTGCCGTCCTTATTTGCCAGCAGGATATCGGCATAGCGCCTATCAAGCCCCGAAATCAGGCGGGCGCTGCGCGTCATACGAATCTCAACGTTATTGGTAAGGCTCAGCCCTTCGCCGCCGCGCAACCTCGTAAGGCCAAACAGCATCGAAGCCTGGACCTCGAGCGGCGATGCCGCCACCCCCGTAATGCACTTCGCGGCACGTGTGAACGATTTAGCGCCGCGGAGCCCCTGGATCTTATCGACGTACTCTGTAAGCTCAGAGAGCTCGATCAAGGGAGGTCGTTTCCACAAGTCCGTTGGATTCCCCGAGACATCCTTTACGTTTTCCCAGCCCGACCGTGCGTCACCCCACCGGCCCCCGTATGCCTGCTCAAGTGCCGACTTTACCTGAGGTGCAATCTTGCACACGGCAAAGGTGCCGCACATCTCATACATGCACATGATTAGACGCTCGTTTGAGACCGAGGAAGCCAGGGTCAGCAGGGTAAAGAGTGGGGACGCAACATCGAGGCCAAACTCCGTCTGCCGCACGGAATCAAACGGCCTCTCCCCGTTCCAAACATGCCTGACAATGCGATCGCCCTTACGTCCGCAGCTGCCCTGCGCCAACACGTGTAACGGGGTGCCCAGGAAATGCGTGACGAGCGGATGCTCACATAGGTGCTCCCTGCGCGGATCGTCCGCAGAATCGGGCAGGTCCGGCATTATTGCCAAGACCTGTGGAGGTATCCGGTGATACCGAAAGGCAGATATGTCGCACAGCATGTCGTCCATGAAGGGTACGTACCCGCTGCGTCGCTTGTGAACCCGCTCGGACGGCAAACGCGCTGGCTCGGCCTGCGAACGGTAAATACTGCCACGCCCACGTCGCGGATCTCTCAGGAGGCTTACAATCGGTTTGGAAAGCAAACTGATTGTGAGGTTGCATATGGTTGATGAGGACTTTGCCTGGCGGCTTACGCAAGGACTCGTGCGGATCGACAGCTCAGACCCGGGCGCGTATGAGGATGAAATTGAGCGCTTCATTAAGAGGCTCATTGAGCAGCAGCTGGCACAACTTGATAGTTCTGCGCTCGATGCCGTGCAGATTGAGGAGCTCGAAGTGCTGCCCAGGCGCCGCAACCTTAAAGTCACCGTGCCGGGCCAAAGCGACGAGCCGCGGCTGGTCTATATCTGCCACATGGATACCGTCACCTTGGGCGATGGCTGGGACGCAGACATCGCACCGCTTGGGGCGGTTGTGCGCGACGATAAACTCTATGGCCGCGGTGCCTGCGATATGAAGGGTGGCCTGGCCTGCGCCATTGCCGCACTGGTCCATACGCTCGAGCGCGTGGCGGCGGATGGCGCGCTGCCACGCCGCGGCTTTTCGCTCATCTGCTCGGTCGACGAGGAAGACTTTATGCGCGGCTCCGAGGCGGCCATCAATGCCGGCTGGGTCGGCTCGCGCGAATGGGTGCTGGACACCGAGCCCACCGACGGGCAGATCCAGGTGGCGCACAAGGGGCGTACGTGGTTCGAGATTGAAATGGCTGGCGTGACGGCGCATGCGAGCCAGCCTTGGAAGGGCGCGGATGCCGTCGCCGCCATGGCCGAGGTCGTTTGTTCGCTTCGTCGCGCGTTTGCGGCGCTGCCCGCGCACGATGAGCTGGGGCCTTCGACCATCACGTTTGGCCAAATCGAGGGCGGATATCGCCCCTACGTCGTACCCGACCGCGCCAAAGTTTGGGTCGACATGCGCCTGACCCCGCCGACCGATACGGCCGCCGCAATCAATATGGTCGAGCATGTCATCGCCGTCGCCGAAGCCACCGTTCCCGGTTGCCATGGCAGCTACACCGTGACGGGCGACCGCCCCGCCATCGAGCGCAACCCGAACTCTCCCCTTCTAGCAGCGCTCAAGCGTGCCGCCGATGACGTAACGGACGCGGACACGACCGTCGGCTTCTTTACCGGCTACACCGATACCGCCGTCATTGCCGGCAAGACAGGCAACCGCAATTGTATGAGCTACGGCCCCGGCTCGTTGGCGCTCACGCACAAGCCCAACGAGTATGTGTCCCATGCCGATATCGTTCGCTGCCAAAACGTGCTCATCGCGCTTGCCGATAACACGCTCTGGGACGCAAGCGGCCAAGTTGGGGCATAATAAGCCGCGAACAAACCGACTCGCGCGTTAGGACCGTCCATGAAAGCTCTTCCGTTTCCCTGCATCCGCCCGGCTCAGGACCGCGTGCTCGAGGCGCTGCCTGCGATGGACAGCATCCTGAGTGACAGCGGAGCCCTGCGCGGCGCGATTACCGATGGGCTTATGCTCAAAGATCCGGGCGCGGCGTATTACGTGTACGAATGCTCCGGAGAGCCGGGACGCGTGACGGGTGTCGTGGCGATTTGCCCGGTTAACGTGCTGACGGGCGGCGACGAGGCTGCCGCCGAGAGCATCGACGCACTCGCCACCGCGCGCGCGATCGCCGAGCTCAAGGTGCAGCCGCGCCCCGTGTCGCTCGCCTACGAGGCGTCGCCCGTCATGGATATCATTTTGAGCGCTGCCAAAGAGGGCGCATCGCTCTACGCCGTCACCGATCCCGCGGGCGTCACACATCGCGTGTGGGAGGTCAAGCGCGAGGACGCCGTTGCCGCCATCCGTGCCATGCTCGATCAGGCGCCCGACCCGGTGTTCGCCGGTGACTCCGCCTATGTCGCCGCACTGGCTGGGGCATCGCAGATTCTGGCCGACGAGGCCCGCGCTGCCGGCGCCTACTCTGGCAAAGAGCCGTTCAACTTTGCTGTAGCCGTGCTGTTCCCCGCCGCGCAGGTCAGCGGCAGCGCGCCGCAGGTTCCGACGGGTCTGCTCACTCACCAGGTCTCACGGTTCTAGCGAACCCAAACGCTAAGCTGGAAAACCCAGCATCCAAACAAACAAGGGGCGGAGATGCAGCAAACGCATGCACCTCCGCCCTTTTCGCATCAAACAATTACGCCGGTAAACCGGGCCGCAACGTCAGCGTTATCCACGCTGCGGACCTGCCGCCGCCACGAGCGGCTCTAGCCCCAGCTCGCGCGCGTAGTCTTCCTGCGTAAAGACTTCGACCAGTTCAAACGTATCGGCCGCATCGTCAAACGCAAAATGCAGCACTGAGCAGTTGCCCGGCACGCGTTCGCGCTCGTCAGCCGCCGCGCCCCGCACGTGGTCCAAAAACTCCTTGATAGCTGAGCCATGACTTACCGCGAGCACGCACGTATGGTCCGGACGCTGCATAAGATCGGTCAGCGTCGCCACCATGCGCGTGCGCACCTGGATCTGGCCCTCGCCGCCAAACTGCCGATAGAAGTCGCGCCACGGGCGCTCGGGCATAAGCATCACGCGCTCGGCCTCAAAGTCGCCAAAGAACCACTCACGCAGGCCGTCCAGGCGCTCGTACGCCAAGCCCGGCCACAAGTTGGCGATAGTCTGCTCGGTGCGATGAAGCGTAGAGGTGTAGGCATGATCGGGCTCAATGCCGCGCGCACGTAAAAACATGCCGGCGCGCGCCGCCTGGTCGCAACCCAACTGCGTAAGCGGCGAGTCACTCCACCCCTGAATGATACGCTTAAGGTTGTATATCGTCTGTCCATGACGGACCAGATACAGATCTTTATTCATAGGGGTCCTTTCGTTCGTTACCAACCCAAGAGCGAAAACGCCCCGTCGCAATAGCCAAAATGAAGCACGGCACCGTTGTCGGGTAGCTCTCCCCCGCCAGTCACATACTCAAGAAACTCCTGGCAGGCTGAGCCGTGGGAAACCGCCAGCACGCAGTCGTGCTGCGGCCGGGCCATAATACGGGACAGCGCCGCGACCATGCGCGACTGAAGCTGCACTTCCGACTCGCCGCCAAAGGCCACCGGATAATCGCCCCAGGGCTGCGGCGGCATCTCGCGATTTGATGTGCCCTCCAGCGAGCCAAAATGCCACTCACGCAGGTCATCGACCAGCTCAATGGAACGGCCCTCGCCAACGATAAGCTCGGCCGTATGCCGCGCCCGGCCCAACGGCGAGGAATACACATGATCAAAGGCCACGCCACGCGCCGCAAACGCCGTACGCGCCGTCAGCGCCTGCTCGCGCCCGCGCGCCGTAAGCGGCGAATCGTGCCAGCCCTGCAAAATGCTCTGCACATTGAGCTCAGTCTGCCCATGCCGCACCAAATACAGATCTGCCACACGCCCTCCCCTCGTACCACCACAAAGGGGACAGGCACCTTTGTGGTGGTTTACCGTCTGATCACGCCGCGGTGACGCTCAGCTACACCAGCACGTCGGCGAGCGAACGCTTGGGTACGTGGTGCACCTGTGCCTCGTCGCGCCAATAATTGATGGAGCCATCGGGGTTGGAATCGATCGCATCGATCACCTGTATCTCGGCCGGAACGCCAAAGGCCATGATCAGCTTGAGCTCATACTTGTCGTTATCGAGCCCCATGGCATCGATCGCATGGGGCGTAAAGGCCTTGAACATGCAGGCTGCCACCTCGGGCGTAGCGCTGCGGGCGGCGAGCATCATCGTCTGCGCGGCAATGCCCGTGTCGACCTCGGTAATGGGAGCGGCAGGCTTGCCCGGAACGGCGCGCTCAGCCAGAATCGCGATGTAGCCGGTCGGGCGCTCGCCCTCGGCAGGACCCGGCCAATCCTTGAGCGCACCGGCCCATGCAAGCTCGTCAAATACACGCGCGCAGTCCTCTGCACCGCTTACCACATGAAAACGCAGACGCTGAGCATTGGCACCGCAGGGAGCCAGGTGCGCCAGTTCCGCCAGCTCGAGCAAAAACTCGCGCGGCACGCGCATGGACTCGTCAAAGCGACGGCACGTACGGGCACGACGGACCAGCGCATCAAACGCTTCCAGACCGAGCTTTTCGCAGCCCTGCTTTGCCATCGATTCTGCGCTTACCGGCGCTGCGGGAACTGCTTCGTTCATAGGGACCCCCAATTCAAGCCAATTGTCTTTAGGAAAATCTAACCTAAAACGTAGGCAATAACGAACAGGGCTGCAATGTTCTACACCTGTTGAATAGAAAATCGCGACGTGGGGAACAACGGAAACAATTCGGGACCTTTGGGTTACGTTTCGCCCTCCCCGACCCATACGCCAGCGCCTTTAAGCGATACTGGTTGTAACGATCAAGGCTTACGCCGCACGGAAAGGAGACATTATGGGCATCTTTAAGAACGATGACCAAAAATCGAGCCAGTTTGGATTTGACGAGAAAAGCATGGCGGGCAAAGCCGTCAAGGCCGTACGCTGGATCTACGCCATCACGGGCGTCTTAGCACTCATTGCTGGTATCGCGCTGCTTTTTGCACCCGCCAAGTCCCTCGTCTTTTTGACGACCGTCCTGGGTTTTTACTTTGTAATCACTGCTGCCATCAGACTGTTCACTGCCATTTTTGAGCCGCTGCTGCCCACCGGCTGGCGCGTGACGAGCATCATCTCCAACCTACTCATTATCTTGGGCGGCGTCATAATCCTGCGCAACCAGGCCTTCTCGACCGCGACGCTCACCACGATGGTGGTTATCGTGGCCGGCTTTGGCTGGATTGTCGAAGGTGTCATGTCCATTCTGGAGTCCGAGCTTTCGTCCAACCGCGCCCTCGCCATCCTGAGCGGCGCACTTTCCATCATCGCCGGCATGTTCGTGTTTATCTATCCGCTGTGGTCGGCCAAGATGCTCGTCATCTTTAGCGGCGCCGCGCTGCTGGTGTTTGGCGTAACGCTGATTGTTCGCGCTATTCAATTTGGCAAACTGGTGCGCTAGATGCCACGAACGCTCTTTATTGATGCAGACGCCTGCCCGGTCACGCGCGAGTCGATTGACTGCGCGCGGCGGGCGGGCGTCGCCGTTGTTATCGCCGGCAACAGCACGCAAAACCTGGAACGGCACATTCGCCGCGACGACCCGCGCGATGCCGAGCACGCGCGACGCGGCTTTTGGGTCACGACGCTCGACGTGAGCGTGGGCGCCGACAGCGCCGACTTTGCCATTGTCGAACGCCTGCAGGCGGGCGACGTGGTCGTGACGCAGGACATTGGCTTGGCGAGCATGGTGCTCGGGCGCGATGCCGCCGCTATCGGTGTGCGCGGGCGCGTCTACGACAAAGCAACCATCGACATGCAGCTGTTTATTCGCCACGAGGAAAAGAAGGTGCGCCGCGCCGGCGGACGCACTCGCGGGCCGGCGGCATTTACCAGCGAAGACCGCGCCCGCTTTAAACGCAACCTCACCGAGCTGCTGCGCTAACCAAGGTAGATTTTTGGGACATGTCCGGAAATCTACCTTTTTGTTTTGGCGGCGGGGAATGCCCTGGTCACAGGGGTAGATCGTAAGACATGTCCCAATAATCTACTTAAAGGCCAACGGCGGAGAGGATGAGGCCCCAGCCAGCGCCGATGACGTACATCATGATCAGGAACACGGCATTTTCGCGGGCGCTGCGGTTGGTGCGGAACAGCACCAGATAACCCACGCCGGCGGAAATGAGCGTGCCGGCGAGCATCGGGGCCAGCTGCAGCGCGCCTTCCAGGTACAGTTGCGTGATGACAACGCTGGCCGAGCAGTTGGGGATCAGGCCGACGAGTGCCGAGCCCAGGACCGCAAGCGTCTCGTTGCCGCGCAGGAACTGCTCGATTGCGGACTCGCCGAACGTCTCGAGCACGGCAACCAGAATCAGCGTCACCAGGAAAATGAATACCGATACCTGCACGGTGTGGGAGATGGCGCTGCGGATAATCGACAGGACAGGCGTCCCTTCGTGGGAATGGGAGTGACCGTGACCATCATGGTGTTCATATTCGCCCTCATGACCGTGATCGTGGCCATGTCCGTGTTCGTGCTCGTCCTCGTCTTCATCACAACCGCAATGATCGCGCTCGCACAGCTCGTGGATGTGGTCGGCGCTCACGCCCGCCTCGGCCACCTCGTCGATGATGTCACCGCCGCTGTGGTCGTCGTGCGCGCAGTTCACATGAGCCGGATTGGCAGCGGTTCCCAGCACGGTACGGCGAATCGCCGCGTGCGCGCGGGCGTTACGGCGCAGGCCGCGAATGGCAGCGTCCACGATAAAACCCGTGACCAGTGCGATCAGCGCTTTCGAAGCCAAAAGTATCGCCATAGTCTGCACGGGAACCTGCTCGGCAAGTAGCAGCGGCAGCATCTCGTCGGAGGTCGAAAGGAACACCGCCACCAACGTGCCCAAGGTCACGACACGGCCGGCGTACAGCGTTGCTGCCATGGCCGAAAATCCGCACTGCGGTACCATGCCCAGCAGCGAGCCAACCACGGGACCCGCAGCGCCGGCGCGCTTGATAGCGCCGTTGACGCGGTCGCCCGCAACGTGCTCAAGTGTCTCGAGAGCAAGATACGTCACCAACAAAAACGGCACCAGCGACAGCGTGTCCTTGCCGGCGTCGAGCAGAATATCAATCAGTAAATCCATGAAGGATGGAACCTTTCGTGTCTTTCGGCAGCATTGTAAAAGTCCTAGCGGTCAACTAGGGTATTGTAGTTGACCTAGGCGTTGTGCCAATAGTTGCCCATGGTAAACTATCATCTCGCCATAACTCAATGCCACCGAGCCGCGCGACGCGGCCCGTCCAAGGAGCAGTCTATGAACGTTTCACAAGCACTCGAATACGAGCGTCAGCCGTTTATCCCCATGTTTATCTATGGCGATCACGGCGCCATGGAGTCCGAGCGCCAGAAGGGCGAAGAGGCCCTTAAGGTGCTCGAGACCGAGTACTTTACCGCCGAGGGCGACCCCGGCTTCGACTTTGCCACCGTGCGCGACCTGGCCGACCGCAACCGCGACCTGTGCGACCAGATTGGCGAGGCGCGTCTGCGCAACGTGACGCCCGCGACGCTCTCGCGCGGCCTGTCCGATGCCGACACCTGCGCCGCCATCGGCAAGATGCAAAAGCGCACCGCCGCGTCCGTTATGCGCGAAATCCGCGGCGACCGCGACGCGCTCGGCGTGGCCTACGCCCGCAAGCCCATCCAGGGCACCGTGCTCGGTATCGACATCGAGACCACCGGCCGTGCACCCGAGCGCGGCTATATCATCAACGTGGGCTGGGAGATCATGGAGCTCACCAGCGACGCCGTCCCGCATGACGCCGAGGCACACTACTGCGGCCTGCCCGACATCTACCGCGGCGAGGATGTGCCGTTGTCGAATATCCACCACATCACCTGGGACGACATCGACGGCAAAAAGCCGTTCCGCGAGAACAAAGAGCTGCAAAAGCAGCTGCTCAAGCTTATGAAGAAGTACCCGTACATGGCACACAACGCCGCCTTTGAGGACAGCTGGTTCAAGATCCACCTGGACGGCTACGCCGAGGCACGCCGCGCCGGCAAGATCATCGTCATCGACTCGCGCCAGATCTGCCGCAGCCTGGACGCCGACGTGCGCTCGCTCCCCCGCGAGTCCGCCCCAGCCGCGCTCGAGAACTGGGCGCGCCGCCGTGGAACCCTCGCCGCCGACGCCAACGAGCAGCACCTGGGCTTGGACGACACCGACCTCATGCTCCGCACCGTCCAAGCCGAGTTCAACCTCAAGAACCTATTCGCGAAATAACCGATCCATCTGCGGGAGCGCCTGCCAGGCACAGCGCAATCCGTCTGGGCACACCGGCACGCAGTAAACTAGGGCGCAGCCTTATGGCTGCACCCTAGTTTTCATCAAAACGAGCAAATACGCGTGCTTCACATAGTCGGCAGGTTGGCCCACCTACATTTTTCGAGTTGTTCGGCCAGCTGAACCACTAGTCAAGGCCCCTTGAACCGCAATCGAGCGCTATAGTCGCCCCAATTTCGCAACCAAGCCCTATAAATCTATCTGAATCAATTCGAATAGGACGTTGCGATCGCACCATTCGTATAGGATAAGGCCGAATAACTCAAATTATGTTGGTGAGGCATCTGAGCGGTCGGCAAAAACGCTTAGAAGCTACGAATCCGCAACTAAAGTTCACCAAAATGGGGCAGCCGACAGAAACCTCCCCAGCCGAAGCTGCCCCCCCCCTCAATACGACAGCTCAAAAACCCACCGTTCGCAGAAGATAAGCCGCGCCCCAATACCGTTGCCCGAAGTTTCGAGCGTATATGGCGTCCGCTATGCCATCATGCGCGTATGGGAATCGTTCTGTCACATACCACGGCACGCGCTGTATACCAAACAGTCAACTCGCTCGCAAGCCACGCGACCGATCCCATATCTATGGAAAAGATCAAGGTGTCTGCGCCGACCACGTCCAACCTGGAAGCGGCGCGAGCATGGCTCAACAGAAAGAATGTCGATTCTGAAAGCATCCATGTGCTGACGTTTTCCAATAATGCCAAAAGGCACCGCAAGGGCTGCATCTGCCACTGCACGCGCTATACGTTTGATGCAGAAAGCTACCTAGAACTCGAGCCGAACGTCTACATCGTCGATATCAAGCTGTGCGCGTTAGAAGCAGCAGCCGACCTCAACCTTTCGGAGCTCGTTGAGTATTACTTTGAAATCTGCGGCTCCTACGCGCTTGGAACGTCCGACGAAACTCAATATCGCGAGCGCCCAGCCCTAACCAGCGTTGAAGAGCTCAGAGCCTTCTTTTCAGAGGCATCGGGGTATCGTGGATCTAATAAAGCACTTAAGGCACTTTCTTATGTACGCGAAGGCTGTCGCTCCCCACTCGAAACGGCGTTTGTCATGATGCTGACAATGCCCAAGTCAATGGGTGGCTTAGCCATACGCGCTATCAAAACGGACTATCCGATCCCAGTCCCCAAAAGATACGCCGCCCTAACGCGACGGACGGTTTTCTACCTCGACGCGCTGCTCGAAAATTCGATGACCGATATCGAATACAACGGCTTTTACCACGACGAGCCCGAACAGCAATCAATTGACGAGGAACGCCGAAACACGCTGCGAAACATGGGATATGCCGTTATCACAGCTAGTCGTCATTCGTTTTTCAAGCAGTCCGCTTTTAGGCGGGTCATGGAAGCGATTCGCATTCGCGAGAAGATATGGCCCGGTCGACTCCCGGATAACTTCGCCATCCTGCAAGAAACTCTTCGTCAATTTGTCTTGCGGCGCTACTTCGAATACGGTCGCCGCGTCCTGGAGACACTCAAAGAAGAAGAGGCCGCCAAGCGCGAAATTGCAAGCCAATATCCGCAAGCTGATGACCCGAGCATCAACGATGTGCCAGAACCCGACGACATGCAACACGTCGGGGCCCTTGCTGAGGAAATCAATGGGCCTTGGGAATGCGACATGTTCGCAAAAATCGATGAAAACCGCACGGAAGACGACACGATTATTGATCTAATTGAGAATTCGCTCTTCTAAAGGCGATCTCTGCGGATGTCCACCTACATTTTTCGACTTATTCGGCCACCGATGTGCCAGATTGGCTGCAGCAATGCTCAATATAACTTTAGATAAAACTGATTCTGCAGGAACTCCCGTAGAGGAAGAACTGATTCTCGCGGTATTTAACACGATAAAGTACAAATATGAACAGTTCTAATGCTTCTCAAGGTGGCTTTCTTAGCATGCTGGCCGAACATCTCGAAATATGTTGGCGAGCATTGCGTCGATGTCTCCCAACCCGCAGAAAATCGCAGAGGCGGCAAGCAGTCATCGAAATTAACGTAAATAGTATTGACATATGAACATGCGCTCATATAATCGGAAGTAAGTTATATGAGCGCATGTTCATATGAAAGGATATTGCAATGAGCATCCGCGTTGATGAAACAAAGACTGGCATCGAGGCCACCGAGCTGATCGTCCCCACCACCTGCTCGCCCGAGGACCTTCCCGACGAGGAGCTGTTGTACGACCTGGCCGACCTGTTCAAGGTCTTCAGCGACACCACACGCATCAAGATCCTCTATGCCCTCATGGGCCGCGAGCTCTGCGTGGCTGACATCGCCGAAGCGACCGCAACCTCGCAGTCGGCAGTATCGCACCAGCTGCGCACGCTTAAGCAGTCGCACCTGGTCAAGTTCCGCCGCGACGGCCGCAACATTCTCTACTCGCTCGCCGACGATCACGTCTACACCATGCTTAACCAGGGCATGAGCCATATCTGCGAATAGCAATCACCCACGGTATCAGCGCGGCCGGCACCCAGACCGCTAACACAGGGAAAGGAACCCACCATGAAAAAGCAGTTTAAGCTCGACGAGATCGATTGCGCCAACTGCGCGCGCGAGCTTCAGGACGAACTTGCCAAGCTCGAGGGCGTCAAGTCCGTTTCGGTCAACTTTATGACCCAGAAGCTGACGCTCGAGGCCGACGACGCCAAGTTCGACGAGGTCCTGGACCGCGTCGTTGAGTTCACCGCCGACGCCGAGCCGGACTGCGAGATCATTCTCTAACCCGCGCATACGTTGACCTGCGAGGCCGCGCTTGCCGCGGCCTTTGCTCGCGAAATTATATGAGCGAGTGTTCATAAACTCAAATGAGAGGTTTGAATCATGACAGCCGCCGATCCCAAAAAGAAAAAGAAGAAGCGCAAGAAGAAAGAGTCCCTTGAGCATAAGCGCAACCGCATCCTGGTAGCACTGGGCATTTTTGCCGTTGTTTATGCCCTCGACGAGCTCGGCGCCCTCACTATCGCATTTGGGGAGCCCGGCAACATCTACGCCAGCTTTGTGCTGTTCCTCGTGCCGTTTTTGATTGCCGGCTACGACGTACTGCAAAAGGCATTCAATAACATCCGCCGCGGCAAGGCCTTCGACGAGAGCTTCCTCATGGCCGTCGCGACCATCGGCGCGTTTGCCATGGTGCTCTTCCCCGACACCGACCCGCACATGGCCGAAGGTGCCGCTGTCATGCTGTTCTACCAGGTCGGCGAGTTGTTCCAGGCATACGCCGTGGGCAAGAGCCGCAAGTCGATCAGTGCCATGATGAACATCGCGCCCGACTACGCTAACGTTGAGCAAGCCGACGGCACACTCGAACAGGTCTTTCCCGATGACATCGCCGTCGGCACCGTGATCGTGGTCAAGCCCGGCGAGCGCGTGCCTATCGACGGCGTCATCGTCGAGGGCGAAACCCAGCTCGACACCGCCGCACTCACGGGCGAGTCGGTCCCCCGCCCGGCCAAGACCGGCGACGATATCATCAGCGGTTGCATCAACATGACGGGCCTCATCCACGTGCGCACCACCAAGCCCTTTGGCGAGTCAACCGTCGCGCGTGTTCTGGAGCTCGTGGAGAATGCCAGCGAAAAGAAGGCGCGCACCGAGAACTTCATCACGCGCTTTGCCCGCGTCTACACCCCCGCCGTCACTGGCGCTGCCGCGGTGCTCGCGCTTGGCGGCGGCCTGGTGACTGGCGCTTGGTCCGATTGGATCCTGCGCGGCCTGACCTTCCTGGTCGTCAGCTGCCCGTGCGCCCTCGTGATCAGCGTACCGTTGAGTTTCTTTGGCGGCATCGGCGGCGCGTCCAAGCTGGGCGTTCTCATCAAGGGCTCCAACTACCTCGAGACGCTCGCCGACGTGGACACCATCGTCTTCGACAAAACGGGCACCCTCACCAACGGCACGTTCTCAGTCGTCGCGGTGCACCCCGAGGCTTGCTATACCGAGCAGTCGCTGCTCGAAGTCGCAGCCCTTGCTGAGTCGTTCTCCGATCACCCCATCGCGCAGTCCGTGCGCGACGCCTACCAGGGCGAGGTCGACCCCAAGCGCGTGAGCGACTCCGCCAACGACGCGGGCCACGGCGTGACGGCAACCATCGACGGCAAGCACGTCGTCGTTGGCAACGCCAAGATGCTCGCCGCGGCCGGCGTTGAAGCACCGGACTGTGAGGTTGTCGGCACGATCCTCCACGTGCTCGTTGACGGCGTGTACGCCGGCCACATCGTGATTGCAGACACCGTTAAGGCCGATGCGGAGCAAACGATTCGCGACCTGCATGCCGCCGGTATCAACCGCACCGTCATGCTCACGGGCGACCGCGAGGAGGTTGCAGCGTCTGTGGCCAAGCAACTCGGTCTCGACGAGTTCCACGCGCAGCTCCTGCCGGGCGACAAGGTCGAGCGCGTTGAGGCGCTACTCGCGGCCGAAAGTGGCAAGGGCAAGCTCGCCTTTGTCGGCGACGGTATCAACGACGCGCCTGTGCTTACGCGCGCCGATGTGGGCATTGCCATGGGCGCCATGGGCTCCGACGCCGCAATCGAGGCCGCCGACGTGGTGCTGATGGACGACAAGCCGTCCAACATTTCCCTCGCGATCCGCGTGGCGCGCAAGACCATGTCGATCGTTTGGCAGAACATAATCTTTGCGCTGGGCATTAAGCTGCTGATCCTTGTGCTGGCAGCGCTGGGTATCGCCAATATGTGGCTTGCCGTCTTTGGCGACGTAGGCGTGGCGATCATCGCTATCCTGAACGCCATGCGCGCGATGGGTGTCAAGAACCTGTAGCGCCTGTGGTCCCTCCGGCCGGGACCGGGCTTGGTTTTGAAAACGTCCTCGACCAATGAAGCGCCCCCGTTCTGCTCCTTCGGAGCTACGAACGGGGGCGCTTCTGGTCTGCGGAGTGTTTTCAAAACCAAGCCCGGTCCCGGCCTGCGGTAACGTTGCTGGCGGTTCTTGGGCATCGCTTGGTGGCGGGGTTCCTTGTCTGAGTTGGACTTGGTTGGCGGGGCTACTGGTCCCGGTCGCTGTCCCGTCCCAGCATCGCCCTCAGCTTCTCAAAGCTTTCCTCGCTCAGGCAGTGCTCCATGTGGCAGCCCTCTTGCGACGCGACCTCAGCCGAAACACCCGCATCCTCCAGCAGCCCCACGAAAAAGCAGTGACGCTCCCACATTTGGCGAGCGACCTCCAGACCACGCTCCGTCAGATGAACGTCGCGCTTGCCCATTTCGACATAGCCGTTGCTTTCCAACGTCGCCATGGCCTTGGAAACGCTCGCCTTGGTTACGCCGAGGTACTCCGCAACGTCGATCGAGCGCACGATGCCCTGACGTTCCGATAGAACGTAGATCGATTCGAGATAGTCTTCTCCGGATTCACGCAGGGCCATGGGCCGCCTTTCGCGATGGCTTCTAGTTAGCCTTTGGATACTTTTGCTTGATTTACTTTACCGCAAAAGTTGCCCATGTCTTACTACTTTGCCTAAAAGTTAGCCGTGTTTCACAAAACATGCGGGACGAAAACAAAATGGGGACGCCCCGCAAGGAGTGTCCCCAGGCGCCGGGTGCCGGCCCGCAGTTACATCAATCCAAAGTGCTTCGCGGCTTTGTAGATGCCGTCGTCGTCCACGGCGGTCGTCACGTAGGTCGCCGCGGCCTTCACGGTATCCTGCGCGTTGCCCATGGCCACGCTCGTGCCCACGGCGGCAAACATCGACAGGTCGTTCTCGCCGTCGCCAAAGGCAATCGCCTCGCTCGCATCGATACCAAGCCGCTCGAGCGTCGCCGCCACGCCCAGGTCCTTGCCGCCGTTAGCGGGAATAATGTCGCAGAACAGGTCGCACCAGCGCGTGGTGAGCGAATGCGACACCGCGTCGGTCACGATATGTTCGTCGGCAGGGTCCACAAAGGCGCAGAACTGGTAGACCGGCGCATCGAAGGCATGCTCAAACGGCTCCTCGTGGTAGACGATTCCCGCGTTGCTACCGGCCGTCACCACGCGCTCGGACAGGCGGTTCACAAACGAGTTCTCGCCCTGCATGCACAGCGAGTCGTAGCGCCCCTCGGCCACCTGGTCCACGATCGCCGCGACGTCGTCCGAATCGATCGGGCAGCTGCGGTAAACGCCCTTGGCATCAAAACAGTGCTGACCCGAAAGCGTGATGTACGCATCCCAGCCCAGGTCGAACAGCCAGTCCGGCATCTGGTAGGTCGGACGGCCCGTGGCGATCACGCACGCGATCCCCTGCTCGCGAAAGCTGTCGAGCACCTGCTGCGCCGACGCCGGAATCCGATGGGTCTTAAAGCTCAGCAGCGTACCGTCGATATCGAAAAACGCGGCCTTGATCATCCTCGCCTACTCCTCGCCCTCGAGCTTCTCGCTCGCCTCGAGCCACGCCATCTCCAACTCGTCCATGGCGGCGTGGGCCTCGTCGATCTTTGCCTGCTGCTCGCCCAGCGCCGTGTAGTTGGTGGGATCGACCTGGGCCATTGCTGCCTCGGCCTCCTCAACGCGGGCGCGCTGCGTCTCCATTTTGCGCTCGAGCGAGCTCACCTCGCGGCGAAGCTTCTGGCGTTCGGCGTTGGAAAGGCCATTGGGCTGGCCGCTCGACTTGGGCTTTTCGGCCGCAGCCGCCGCGGCACCGGTGTCAAACGTGCCGGTCTTGGCGCTCGGCGCACCCACGGGCTCGCCCTCGGCGGTAGCGTTGCACAGGCGCAGGTACTGGTCCACGCCGCCGGGCATATGCGTCAGGTGGCCGTCGAGCAGCGCCCACTGCTGGTCGGTCACGCGCTCCATCAAGAAGCGGTCGTGCGTCACCAGGATCAGCGTGCCGGGCCAGCCGTCGAGCAGGTCCTCGACAATCGCGAGCATGTCGGTATCCAGGTCGTTGCCGGGCTCGTCCAGGATAAGCACGTTGGGCTCGTCCAGGATCGTCAGCAGCAGCGACAGGCGACGGCGCTGGCCGCCCGAAAGATCGCCGATGCGACTCCAGAGCTGCTGTGTCGTAAAGCCCAGGCGCTCGCAAAGCTTCTCGGGCGAAGTCTCCTTGCCGTCGATGACGTAGTACTTCTTATAGTTGCCGAGCACCTCGCGGATCGTGTCACCCATGTAGGGCTCGAGTTCCTCGAGCTGCTGCGACAGAACGCCAAAGCGCGCCGTCTGGCCAATCTTCACACGGCCGCGCGTGGGCTCAATCTTGCCCTGGATCACGTCGAGCAGCGTCGACTTGCCGGCGCCGTTCTCGCCCAAAAGGCCATAGCGGTCGCCCGCGCCGATGAGCCAGGTCACGTCGGAAAGCACCTGCTTGGGCGCGCCATCGGTATCCGCATAGCCGGCGTCCACGTCGACCACATCGATAACCTGCTTGCCCAGGCGGCTCACCGCCAGGCGCTTGAGCTCCAGCTCGTCGCGCACGGGCGGTACGTCGGCGATGAGCTCGCGAGCGGCATCCACGCGAAACTTGGGCTTGGTGGAGCGCGCCTGGGCACCGCGGCTCAGCCACGCGAGCTCCTTGCGCGCCATGTTGCGACGGCGCTCCTCGGTGACGGCGGCCATGCGATCGCGCTCCACGCGCTGCAGGATATATGCGGAGTAACCGCCCTCGAAGGGATCGACCTGGCCGTCGTGGACCTCCCACATGCTGGTGCAGACCTCGTCCAAGAACCAGCGGTCGTGCGTGACCACGAGCATCGCGCCCTGACCGCGCTGCCAGCGGGCCTTTAAGTGACGCGCGAGCCAGTTGATGGTGCGCATGTCCAGGTGGTTGGTGGGCTCATCGAGCATGAGCACGTCGTAGTCGCCGATCAGCAGGCGCGCAAGGTCCACGCGACGGCGCTGGCCGCCCGAAAGCTCGCCCACCGTGCCCTCCCAGGGCACATCGCTAATAAGACCTGCCAGGATCTGGCGCGTACGCGGGCTCGACGCCCACTCGTACTCGGGCGTGTCGCCCACAACGGCATGATGCACGGTATCGGTGTCGACAAGCTGGTCCTTTTGGCCGAGCAGGCCGATCGTGGTGTCGCGGCGGTGCGTCACGCGGCCGTCGTCGGGCTCCAACGTGCCGGCAAGCACGCTCAGCAGCGTCGACTTGCCGTCGCCGTTTTTGCCGACGATACCAATACGGTCGCCCTCGTCCACGCCGAGCGTCACGTTATCGAAAATATGTTTGGTGGGAAACTCTAGGCTGACGGAATCGCATCCCAAAAGAATCGCCATATGCCCTGCTCCTTCGTAGAAATTCAACGTTGTCCATGATAGCAGCGAGCCCCACCCCAAACCACCACGAAGGTGCCTGTCCCCTTTGTGGTGGTCGTTTCGGTCGCAGAGCAAAAAGGCGGGCCATCTCCCGCAAGAGATGACCCGCCTCTCCAATCAGTCCCGTGGCGACCGTGGCCGCCGCGGGCCTCAAGCATGTCCCGGACTAGGAGAACATGCCGGTGAGGTAATCATTCAGCCGCTTATCCTTGGGCCGTTGGAAAATCTCATCGGTCTCGTCGTACTCGACCATATCGCCCATGTAGAAAAACGCCGTGCGGTTGGACACGCGCGACGCCTGCTCCATGTTGTGCGTCACGATAACGATGGCGCGGTCGGCCACGATCGACGACATCAGGTCCTCGATCGCCAGCGTCGAGATGGGGTCGAGCGCCGAGCAGGGCTCGTCAAACAGAATCACATCGGGGTTGAGCGCCAGCGTGCGCGCGATGCACAGACGCTGCTGCTGGCCGCCCGAAAGCGCGTAGGCGCTCTTGTCGAGCTTATCCTTGACCTCGTCCCACAGCGCCGCGCCGCGCAGGCTTTCCTCGACCATGCGATCGAGCTCGTCGCGGTCGGTGATGCCGTGGCGCTTGGGCGCAAACGTGATGTTGTCGCGAATGGACTTGCGAAACGGATTGGGCTGCTGAAACACCATGCCGATGGAACGGCGCAGCTCGTACGTGTTCTCGGTCTTGGTGTTCACGTTGCGCCCACGGTAGTTGATCTCGCCCTCCACGCGGCAGCCGCGAATCTCGCGATTCATCAGGTTGAGGCTGCGCAAAAAGGTCGACTTACCGCAGCCAGAAGGCCCAATGAGCGCCGTGATCTCGCCTTTATGAAAATCGAGCGACGTATCGTGCAGCGCATGGTGGTCGCCATAGTACACGTTGACGTCCTTGGTGGAGAGCACGACCTCGTCGCTCACGGCCTTGCCGCTCACGCGCACACGCTTTTCGCTCTCCCCCACACTCGACAGAAAGTCCTGGGTCTCGGACGTGGCCGCTTCGGTTGCGGGCGTTGCATTCATCTCGCTCATTCGGCCGTCATCCTCCTTGCCAGTTGCTTGCCCACGATACGGGCGACTACGTTAAACAGCAGTACGCAGATCATCAGCAGTGCCGCGGTGCCCCAAACGATCCGCTGGGCCTCGGGGCTGCCCTCGCCATAGATCTTGTAGATGTGCACGGCGAGCGACTCACCGGGACGGAACACGTTCCAGGCGCAAGTGGGGCTCGACAGGTTAAAGCTCAAGAAGTTCAGACGCACCGGCGAGCTCATGCCCGAGGTAAAGAGTAGCGCCGCGGCCTCGCCAAAGACACGGCCGGCCGAAAGCACGATGCCGGTCACGATGGCGGGCATGGCCTCGGGAATCAAGATGTGCAGCGTTGCCTCCCAGCGGGTGAGGCCCATGGCCAGGCACGCATCGCGCTGGGCCTGCGGCACGTCCTCGAGCGCCTGCTGAATCACGCGCACCAGGATGGGGATGTTGAACATGGTGAGCGCGACGGCGCCGGAGATGATGGAGTACTTCCAGCCCAGCTGCACCGAGAACACCAGAAAGCCGAACATGCCTACGACAATGGAGGGCAGCGAGGACAGCGTCTCGATGGCGGTCGAGGCGATGTCGCGAATAGGCCCATCGGGCGCGTACTCAACCAAAAAGACCGCGCCGCCCAGGCTGATGGGCACCGAGATGATCAGGGTGATCAGCAGCAGATAGAACGAGTCGAACAGCTGGTAGAGCACGCCACCCTGGGTGCCGTTGGCGCGCGACGGCTCCGTGAGGAAGCCCGGCTTAAACAGTGTCGAGATGCCCTCGAACAGGATATAGGCCACCATGGAGACGACGATGAGCATGACGATGGCAACGATCGCCGTCAGCACGCCCGTGGCGATGCGGTCCTGCTTTTGGACACGCCCGAGTCTCGCCTCGTCGATGTGGATGCGCGTGCTAGCCACGAGCCTTCGCCCCCTTGCGGCCAATGAGATGGATGATCAGGATGAAGATGAGGCTCATGCCCATCAGTAGCAGACCGAGTGCCCACAGGACGTCGTCCTGAGCCGAGCCCTCGGCATAGACCGCCATGGACGTGGTGAGCGTGGTGGTGATGGTCGACGCCGGCGACAGTAGCGACGTCGGCATGGCCTCGATACCGCCGATGACCATGCGCACGGCGAGCGTCTCGCCAAAGGCGCGGGTCATGCCAAGGATGACTGCGGTCATGAGCGACGGCATGGCGGACTTGAGTACCACGTGCCAGATGGTCTGCCAGCGAGTGTAGCCCAGCGCGAGCGAACCCTGACGGTAGCTATCGGGCACGGCGCGCAGGCCGTCGACCGAAAGCGTAGTCATCGTCGGCAAGATCATGACGGCCAGCACGATGGCGCCGGGCAAGATGCCCAGACCCGTGCTTACGTGGAAAACGCTCTTCATAAGGCCGACGACCACGTGGAAACCGATCAGGCCAAAGACGACCGAGGGGATACCGGTCAAAAGCTCAATAAGCGGCTGAAAGACCTTGGAGCCAAACTTAGGCTGGATCTCGACCGCAAAGATGGCAGAGCCGATGGCGATGGGCAGCGCGATGAGCGTGGAGAGCACCATGACCGCAAACGAGGTGACGATCAGGGGCAGGGCGCCGGTGTAGGGCAGGCCGTTTTCGGCTGTGTTGGCCAGGTCCCACTTGGTGCCGGTGAAGAACTCGACGATTGAAACGCCGTCCTTGAGAAAAGCCGAGAGGCCCTTTTGGGCGACCATAAAGATGAGCGCGGCAACGACAAGCGTCACGAGCGCTACGCACGCGCCCGTGACGCCCAAGCCCACGTTCTCAAGGTCGCGCTTTGGCAGCTGTTTTGCCATTGCAAACCTTTCCGGGGGCGATTGCTTATTTAGCAGAGACCTTGCCGCTGGCGTCCTTGACGACCTTCATGGCAGAGACGGGGATAAAGCCCTGCTCCTCGACGAGCTTACCCTGGACGTCGTCGGAAAGCATGAACTCCAGGAAGGCCTTGGTGGCCTCGTCGGCGTCCTTCGCGCAGTACATGTGCTCGGTAGCCCAGATCTTGAAGGAGTCGTCGGTGACATTTGCGCTCTTGGGCTCGACGCCCTCGACCTTAATGGCGTTGAACTTGGAGTCGTCGAAGTGCGAGAAGTCGAGGTAGGAGATGGCGTTGTCGGTGCTGCCCATCTGAGTCTGGACGTCGCCGGACTTGTCGAGCTCGGCGTCGCCCTTAAAGTCGACGGCCTCGTCACCAAAGACGGCGGCCTCGAAAGTGGCGCGGGTGCCGGAGCCGGCCTTGCGGTTGAGGACGACGATGGTGGCGTCGTCGCCGCCGACCTCCTTCCAGTTGGTGATCTGGCCGGAGAAGATGCCTTTGAGCTGCTCGAGGGACAGGTCGTCGACCTTGACGTTCTTGGAGACGACGGGGCCCATGCCCACGACGGCGACCTCATGGTCGACGAGGTTCTTGACCTGGTCGGCCTCGAGCTTGGTCTCGGCGAAGACATCGGAGTTGCCGATGGTGACGGTGCCGGCGGCGACAGCGGTCAGGCCCTTGCCCGAACCGTTGCCCGAACCGGAGACGGAGACGTCGGGGTTGGCGTCCATGAACTTCTCGGCAGCGGCCTCGACGAGAGCCTGGAACGAAGAGGCGCCGTCGTAGGTCACCTCGCCGGAGACGGACTCGGCGGCGGCGCTACCCTTGGCGGCGGCGTCGGATGCGCCGGAGCCGCCACAACCAACGAGACCGAGACCGACGATGCTGGCAAGACCACCAGCGAGGCCGAGGAACTGACGACGAGAATAAGCCTGATCGAGCATGATCTTCCTTTCATACATGCGACTCGCGGGCACCCTGCCCGCTTTGCTGTTTGGAAAGATACGGCCCCGACCGGGCAGCGCCCGCGCCAACTGCGGTTTTTTACGGGCATCTGATAGACCCTTACCGCAAGCGCGGCGGGGCTTTACAAACGAATAACAAACCCCGTCGCAAGCATGCCTCACCTTTTACAAGCTAGTCATTGGGGACGTTCTTAAACGACTAGTCGTTGGGGACAGTCTTTGTAGATTGCCAAAAAGGAGTGTCCCAATCTGCCGGCACTTGGGGACGTTCCTTATCTGCCGGCACAAAAGGAACGTCCCCAAGTGACGCAAAAAGCCCGGGCAAAAGCACCGGGCTCGTAATACAAGTTTGTATCCAAACAGGATATAGGGGTTTCCCAGGTCCCTGGGGAAGCCCTACAGCTCCAGCTCATTCAAGCGCAGGATCGCCACGATGTAAATCTTGAGCGCCTGCTTGAGCTGTTCCTCGTTGGCGCACTCGTTGGGACCGTGCATCTGGCCGCCCCACTCGGGCAGCTCCAGACCGGTCTCCTCGGGGCCAAACGAGACGGCGCGGGCAAAGTTGCGCGCGTACGTGCCGCCGCCCATGGCAAAGGGCTCAACATGCTTGCCCGTAAACTCGTTATAGGTATCAATAAGCGCCTTCACGGCCGGATCGTCGGCAGAGACCGAGAACGGCACCTTCGCACGACCCACACGGCACGTCACGCCAAAACGGCCCACGAGCGGATCGAGCTGCTCGCGGATGGTATCGGCACTCATGCTGTCGGGGAAGCGCACGTCGATGGCCTGCTCGATGTGGCCATCCACCACACGGATGACGCCGGGATTGCAGGTGAGCGGGCCAAACGCGGGGCTCGTCGCATCGATGCCCAAGCCGCGGCCATAGGCGTCCGCATGCACAAAAGCCAAAAACTTGACAAACTCGTGCTCCGCAGGCGTCAACAGGCGCTCGTCGCGTGCACCAAACGCGTCCTCGGCCTCGCGCAGATACGCCACGATCAGCCCGACGGCGTTGATCGTTCCCTCTGGCATCGAGGCATGACCGCCGATACCGTGGGCGAAAATCTGCGCATGCCCGTTATCGAGCGCCGTGATCTCCAGGCGGTCGCCGTTCTCGACCGGCGCCGGCAGCTCATCGGCGGCAATCGCAAGCTCGCAGATAGACTGCGACGGAATGGCGTTGCTCGCCTCGGCACCGCTCCAGGACACAATGCGCCCGCCGTCGATCTTGGAGCTCACAAATGTCGCCCCAAACTGGCCCTTCTCGGCATTACAGACCGGGAACTCGGCATCGGGCGTAAACAGAAAGTCGGGGTTCGCGTGGTTCTCCAGATAATGGTGAACGTCGGACATGCCCACTTCCTCATCGCAGCCCAGCAGCGCGCGGAAGGTATAGCGCGGCACAATGCCGTGCTTGAGCAGGTAGGCGCCGGCGTAGAGCGACAGCACGGCCGGGCCCTTGTCGTCGATCACGCCGCGGCCGAGCAGCCAACCCTCGCGACGCTCCATCGCAAACGGATCGGTGTTCCAGCCGGGGCCGGCGGGCACCACGTCCACATGGCAAATGGTCGCGAGCTGCTTGTCGCCGCGACCCGGGATATCGGCAATGCCCACATAGCCCTCGTCGTCGCTCGTCTGGTAGCCGAGCTTCTGCGCGATGCCGAGCGCGCAATCGAGCGCGTCACGGACCGGGCGGCCAAACGGCGCACCGGGCTCCGCATCGGCGGCAACGGCCACAGACGGATAGCTCACCAAGCGCTCGATATCGGCGACGACATCCTCCCAGACTTCGTCGACGTACTCGGCAACGCTCTGCTCCACCTGATTCATGGACGACCTCCTTATCAATGAGCGGCGAACCGGCCCGCCCCTCACATTACGTCATTAGATAGCGAAAAGTTTAGCAAGCTCGGCCACCGAGTGCACCACCGCATCGGCACCCGCCGCCTCGTGCTCGCCCGGCGCCGCCGCGCCCGAATAGATGCCAATGCACGGTACGCCCATCGCGTGCGCGCCCTCCACGTCATTAAAGCGATCGCCGATCATCACGGCATCGTTGGCGCTCGCACCTAGCGCCGCCAGCGCATCGCGAACCGAATCGGCCTTAGTCTCGCGCCCCAGCGGCGGATTCATGCCGACCACGGCTTCGAACTGAGAAAGCCCCAGCTCACACACCATGTCAATACACTTTGCCTCCATGCGAGAGGTCGCCACGGCCAGGTGGTGTCCCTGCGCGGCAAGGCCATTCAGCAGCTCGGGGATCTCATCAAACACGGGATACTCTTCCGGTCCCAACTCATCAAAAAAGGCACGGTACTCATCTGCCACCACGAGCGACTCCTCACGCGAGAAACCATAGAAGTCGTGGAAGCTCTTCCACAGCGGAGGCCCGATCATGCGACGCAGGTCACCCATCTGCGCCTCCGAAAACCCGCGCGCAGCCAGCGTCTTGCGCGTCGAGGTCATCACTGCCCGACCCGTATCGGCCACCGTGCCGTCAAAATCGAACAGCACGACCGGCCGCTTACCTATCTCCAGTGCCTCCACCGGCACCCACCTCTTCCCCAGTTGACGACTTCCACACCGACACTTCAAATTGTTGACTATTCAACAATTGAACCTAGCAATGTGGAACGACTCCACTATACTTGTCGCACTTTGCTCTCAGAAGGCGGCGCACAAGCGCCCCAACGAAAGGTGCAACTATGTCTTTTGCCATCATAACCGACTCCACGTCGGACATCTCCCCCGCCCGCGCCCAAGAGCTCGGCATTTACGTGATTCCGCTGCATGTGATTATCGAAGGCGAGGATCTACTCGACCAAGTACAGATTACCGCCGAGGAGTACGTCGCCCGCATGGCCGGCTCCGAGCAGCTGCCGCACACCTCGCAGCCGAGCGCCGGCGAGTTCAGGGCGCTCTTTGACCGCGTACGCGCCGACGGCCACGATAGCGCGATCTTTATCTCGCTATGCAGCGAGTGGTCCGCCTGCTATTCCAACGCATGCCTGGTCGCCGACACCCACGAGCTCGACGTACGTTGCATCGACTCGCGCACCGGCTCGGGTGCCGAGGGCCTGCTGGTGGAGTATGCGCTGGCCATGCGCGAGGACGGCCGCAGTCTGGACGAGACCGAGGCGCAGATCCGAGCGACCCTGCCCGACGCCCACCTGCTGCTGATTCCCCGCACGCTCGAGAACCTCATTAAGAACGGCCGCGCGCCCAAACTCGCCGGCCAGCTCACGCAGATGCTCAACATTCGCCTGGCCGTCTCGCCGGAGTGGAAATCGGGCGAGATCAAGGCCATCAAAAAGGGCCGCGGCGCCAAGCGTATCGTCGCCAACACCATGGCCGACTGTCTCGCATTTTTGGCGGAGCATCCGGGCTCAAGCGTGCGCGTGCTCACGACCGGCGCCGCCGAGGAGCAAGAGCTCGTCAGCCAAGCGCTCACAGGCCAGGACTACGTAGACGCGGGCACCGGCCCCATCGGCTGCACCATCGCCACCCACGTAGGCGTCGACGCCATAGCCATCAGCTACTGTCCCCGCTACCAGCCCATCCACTAGGGGCACCTTTACCACTTGCGGTGGAATAGGAACTGTTTTTGGCTTATCAGCCGCAAATCAATCCCTATTCCACCGCAACTTAGAAATCGGCGATCAGCCCAGCGGACCCTGAAACAGTTCCTGATGAGTGCCCATTCTCACCAGCCTAATCACTGGGTTAGTCTTATGGGGAAGATAAAGAACGACCACATCGACCAAGCCATCGGATAGGTGGAAATCGATGTGGCCGTTGTAGTTTCCGCCCGGGTTTGAGAGCTCGTGGGCGCCATACTCCGCCGGAAGTGACCCATGAGCCACAAGCTCTGCAACCGCCGCTTTAAACTCACTTTTTAGCTGCGGATGCATGCGCATCGTTCGTTTGTAGTCCACCTTAAATTGAGCCTCGACTTTAATCTCGAACATCGCTATTCCTCATCGAGGAATGACATAAGCTCATCAGCGTTATTGAATGACAGGCTATCGTCCGGCAAAATCCCCAGCTCATGAGCATCGGCGATCACCATGGCGCGCCTCGTCACCTCGTTGGGCACCTCCGCCCTTCCTACAATCTCAAAAGGAATCTTTCGCTGATTTACCAGCTGCCGAACGGCAAGATTGAGATAGGAATTGAGGCTGAGGCCGACCGAATCCAAGAACTCAGTCGCCTGCTCCTTGAGCCCCTCTTCGATTCGAACCGTCGTAGGCTTAACTGTTGCTGTAGACATTTGCGACCTCCTCGCCCTCGTCTTTTACACCAGTATACCCAATATAAATGGCAATCTGATGTTAGATAACATCAGATTGCCATGCGTATTCATGTCGCGTGGGCACGATTGATCTACATCAGCCCGCTGAGCGCAATGTCAACGGCCTCGTTGAGGTCGTCGGTAATGTGTACCAGATCCGGATCGAGCGGGCTAATCATACCGGTGCTCATCACCGGGCCGTTGAGCCAGTCGAATAGGCCCTGCCAGTACTCGGTGCCCACCAGCACGAGCGGCATGCGCTTGACCTTGTGCGTCTGCACCAGCGTGAGAACCTCGAACATCTCGTCGAGCGTGCCAAACCCGCCGGGAAACACAATAGCGCCGGAGCTGTATTTGACGAACATAGTCTTGCGCACAAAGAAGTAACGGAAGTCCATGCCGAGGTTCACATATTTGTTGAGCCCGTGCTCGTGCGGCAATTCAATGCCTAGGCCAACTGACTTGCCGTTGACACTCGCTGCTCCCCTGTTGGCCGCTTCCATGATGCCGGGGCCACCACCGGTGATGACCGCCACGCCACGTTGCGCGATCTTGCGCCCGACGGTACGCGCCGCCCTGTAGAGCGGATCGGTCTTGGGCGTGCGGGCGCTACCGAAGATGGTCACCGCAGGTCCAAGCTCGGCAAGTGCGCCAAAGCCATCGACAAACTCTGCCTGAATGCGCAGCACGCGCCAGGGGTCGGCGTGCAGCCAGTCAGTCGACTCCTCGGGCGCCAGCAGGTTGGCGTAGGTGTTGTCCTTAGGAATCATGGGGCCGCGCATGACCACGGGGCCGCGGCGGTACGTCTCGTCGTAGGCAGGCTCGCCCTCGACGTTCTCATTCTTAATCATGGGTACTCCTATCGAGAAAAAGAAAAACGGGCGGGGTCGACGCCATGCGTCAAACACCCGCCCGAACATCAACTATTCGGTATGGTACCCACGATGCATCAAGCACTTGCAAGCTATCGGTCAGCGGTCGCGCAACCGGTGTCAGCGAATGTGACGACCGGCTGGCGCTCGACCATTGCCGTGCCCACGCTCTGCAAGCGTGTCTGTCGCTCTTAGTAGTCCACCGCCGCAGGGCTGTTCATCCAGTCGCTCACAAACGCGCCGTAGCGGCCCTCGATAATGGCCTGGCGGGCGCGCTGCATCAGGTTGAGCAGGTAGTAGATGTTGTGCATCGACAGCAGAATGCCGCCGAGCATCTCCTTCTGCGTGACCATGTGACGGATGAGCGCGCGGCTGTAGCCGCCCGTGCATACCGGGCAGGTGCAGGTGGGGTCGATGGGGCCGTCGTCGTGCGCAAAGCGCGCGTTACGGAAGTTAAGGCGACCTTCACTGGAGAACGCCGTACCCATGCGACCGGTGCGCGTCGGCAGCACACAGTCGAACATGTCGATGCCCACGCCCACGCCGCGTACGAGCGTGGTGGGGTTGCCGACACCCATCAGGTAGCGCGGCTTATGCTTGGGCATGTACTCGCTCACGAGCGGCGCCAGGGTCTCGAACATGGTCTCGTGATCCTCGCCCACCGAATAGCCACCGATACCATAGCCCGGGAAGTCGCCGCACTCCTCCAGATGGCGCAGCGAACGCAGGCGCAGATCCAGGTGCATGCCGCCCTGAACGATGCCAAAGAGCGCCTGGTCATCGCGGGTATGCGCCTTATAGCAGCGCTCGGCCCACATGCTCGACAGCTCAACGGCGCGCTCAACGTAGGCGCGCGTGGCGGGATAGCCCGGGCACTGGTCGAGCTGCATGCAGATATCGGAGCCGAGTTTCATGGCGATTTCCATGTTGTCCTCGGGCGTCCAAAACACGTGGCGGCCGTCGTAATCGTTGACGATAAAGCGCACGCCCTCGTCGGTGAGCTTGACGGCATCGTTGTGGCTGAAGACCTGGAAACCGCCCGAGTCGGTGAGGATGGGGCCGTGCCAGTTCATGAACTTGTGCAGGCCGCCCAGCTCGGCGATGGTGTCCTCGCCGGGACGCATGGACAGATGATAGGTATTGGCGAGCACGATCTGGGCGCCGAGCTTCTTGACAGTCTCGGTAGGAATGCCCTTGACGTTTGCCTTGGTGCCCACGGGCATAAAAATCGGCGTCTCGATGTCGCCGTGCGGGGTGTGCAGTACGCCGGCACGCGCGTGCGTCGTCGGGTCCTCGGCGATCAGGTCGAATTTAAAAAGGTTCTGGTCCATAAACTGGAACTCCTTGGTTGCGGTTCATACGCAAACCATTATACGGGCAACCCGCAAGAAGCACCGACTCGACAGAAACTGGCGCGAGGAGGATACGGCAGGGACACGGCAAATGAGCGTGGATTTTTGGACGCTTACCGGATGAGCGTGGATAATCTCCCACTTTTGCCCAAAGCACAGCCCAAAAACGGGAGATTATCCACTTTCATTCTGCGGGCACTCATTTAAGTACGTCCCCGATGAGTGGAGCTATTTACCAGCCACGCCAACGCCGATGTTTTGGCAACGCCGATGTTTTGACAACGTCAGCGAGCGGTCACCAGGGCGAACAAATTGGCATGAAAAGAGGGCGGCATTGACCTTCTGGTCATGCCGCCCTCTTTGAATGACAAGTTGTCGCCCTGGTGACCGCGCAGCGTCGACCCGTTACGCGGTTTGGTAAAACCGCGTAACCCTACGGACGCTGGCCCATGCCACCCTCGAGGGTGACGGTCTCGCCGTTCATATACTTAAAGTCGGGACCGCAGAGCTGAACGACAACGCGGCCGATTTCCTTCTCGACGTCGCCGTAGTGACCCGCCGGCGGCATGTGGACGTTGGCCTTGAACGCCTCGGGATAGGCATCCTGGAAGTTCTCGAGCGCGGCGGTCCAAGCAAGCGGGCAAACGATATTGACGTTGATGCCGTCCTTGCCCCACTCGTTGGCAGCGACGCGGGTCAGACCGCGGATGCCCTCCTTGGCAGCGGCGTAGCTGCACTGGCCATAGTTGCCAAACAGGCCGGCGCCCGAAGCAAAGTTGACCACGGAGCCCTTGGTCTCCTTCAGGTGCGGGTAGGCCTTCTGCATGTACAGGTAGGTGGCATACAGACCGGAGTAAATGGCGAGGTTGAACTGGTCCATGGTGTGATCGGCGATCGTCACGCCCGAAGCGCTGGCCTGAGCATTGTTGACGACGGCGTCGATGCGGCCGAACTCCTCAATGGCCTTGTCGATGACGTTCTGGACGACGGCCTCGTTGTCCTGACCAGCCGAGACATCGGCCTGAACAGGCAGAACCTTGACGCCGTACTCGGCCTCGAGGGATTCCTTGGCAGCCTCGAGCTTGGCAACGTTGCGGCCGGTAATGACGAGGTTTGCGCCCTCCTTGGCAAAAGCGATATCGATACCGTAGCCGATGGAGCCAGCGGAGCCGTCCTTGAGCGTGGCCTTGCCGCCGCCGGTGACGATCACGGTCTTACCAGTGAAAAGTCCCATATAAAGTCCTTTCAAATCGCGACGGGCCTGCCCGTCGACTGCGCGCATCCAACTTCACGCGCCAAAAGCTGAAATGCAACTTTAGCGGGTTCAAGTGAAAAATAAAGCCCATGGCAGGCGAACGGCGCAACGTCTTTCGGCGAAGGGAATGTCAAGTACAAACTGGATAAAGTGGCCGAGTTTTTGCTATCGACGCGAGCCATCGAACACGTTTTGAAACTTTGCTGCAGCGCGCGGGATGTCGGCGCGAGACTTTATCATAGGGTGACAAACAACGATGAGGAGCACATGCCTATGACAGACGAGCTGGACCCCCAGACTCAACAGCATATTGATGATTCCGCAGACGTCACTGCAGATGCCGACGCTGTGACCTGCGATGATATTGACCTCGACGGCCCATTCTTGGACGAAAGCGCTACGGCGGAAACCCCTGGCGCCGAAGATGCAGACGAGCAAAACGACGATGCGCCCGCTCAGGACGACCGCCCCGTACAGGATGCTGCTCCGCAAGCTGCGGGCCCTATCGAGGTTTCTTCGGAAGAAGAGCTCGACGCCGTCATGGACTCCATGATGGATGCCGTCAAAGCGATGAAAGACGCCGTGGCCGACGCTGACGTTGACGCCGAGGAAGAGGAGGCCGCCGAGGCAGCCTCGACCTTCGTACCCGGCGAGACTCCGGTTGCCGACCAGGGCAGCACCATGCCCTCGTTTCTGCAGCTCGAGCATCCCACGATTGGCACCGATGCAGTCGACCCGCACGCAGCAGGCTTTTCTGTGATCGAGGGCGGTACCGGCAATATCGCCGTGCCGCAGACTGCCGATGCGGACGCTGCCGACACCGCTCGCCCGACCGCCCCGCACTCCTCCGCCGCGAGCCGCGATCTGGGGACCGCTGTCTCGAACACTGCGAACGCCGTGGGCACCTTTATCGCCCAGGGTGCCTCGGCCATGCGCGAGATGAACGCCGCGAAAAAGGCACTTGCCGATGCCCGCGCCCACCTGGCCGAACTTGAGCAGCGCATTGCCGATCAGGCCGAGGAACTCGAGACGCGCCAGGATATCGCAGGCCGCTACGACCAGATCGTCGCCGACCAGCGCCAGGCGATTGCCACGGCCCAAAAGACTGCAGCGGCCGCCGAGATTGACCGTGATACCCATGCCGCCAAAGCGACAGAGCTCAAGGGTCAGCTCGAACAAATGAAGACAGAGGATGACGCGACTGAGCTCCGTCTGAAGGCCGCGCTCGACGCCGTGGAGGCCCGCGAGGCGAGCTCGCGCGAGACCGGCAACCGCCTCGTTCGACGTCTTGAGGATTCCAAGCGCATCCGCGACAAGGTGAAGGCCGAGCGAGACGCCGGCATTGCCGCCGCACAACAAACCGTCGACGCCACGCGCGCCCAGCTCGAGACGCTGCGTCATGAGTATGCCGAGCTGCAACGCAATCCCTCGGCAAATCCCGCCAACTATACGGTGCGCACCAGCGAGCTCTCGATGCAGATTTCCGACACGGCAGATGCCCTGCGTAAAGCCGAAGAAGATGTCCCGCGCATCACCGCCGACCTTGAGCACTCGCTTGCCGCAGCCGAGCAGGCCGTCGAGCAGGCTCAAGCCCCTATCGCCGACGCAAAACGCGCGCACCAAGCCGTGACGACCGAAGCCGATGCCGCGCGCGACGCGCTGCAGACGGCAAAGACCGCCGCCGCGACTCGTCAGCGCGAACTGCGCGAGAAGATCGCCGCGGAGGACAAGGCACGCCGCGAGCAGGAGCAGACCATCGCCAACGCCCAAGCAGATGCCGCACATGCACAGTCGATCATCGAACAGGCGACCGAGGTGCACGACCACCCAGAAATCACTGAGTCGCTTGCAGGATCCTTGGCCCGAGACAAAGCCGAACACGCCGAGACCGAGCAAGAAGTCGACCAGCTCGAGGCCGCCGAAGACGACGTACGAGAGCGCACCCGCGACTCACGCGTCAAATTCACCGGAGCCATCGCCTGCATCATCGCCGCAATCCTGGTGATCATCCTAGTCTGGCTGTTCGCAAGCAAGTAGTCATTGGGGACGTTCTTAAACGACTAGTCAAACAAGAACGTCCCCAACGACAAGCCCAATGACGAGAGTGGATAATCTCCCACTTTGAGCCCCCAAGCAGGCCAAAAACGGGAGATTATCTGCTCTCATTCTGCAGGCACTCATTTAAGTACGTCCCCAATGAGTACCTGCCGATGCTTTGGCAAAGTCAGCGAAAACGCCCCTAAGCGAGCAAGGTGACGTGAAAGAGGGGGGCATTGACCTTCTGGTCATGCCCGACGATTGAACGTCAGATTGCCGCTTAGGGGGGTTTGCAGCGTCGGCCGGTTACGGCGTTTGTAAAACGCCGTAACCTACAAAATGAGCATGGCGTCGCCAAAGCTGAAGAAGCGGTAGCGCTCCTCGATGGCGGCGGCATAGGCATCCATGATCTGGTCGCGGGTGGCAAGTGCGCTCACGAGCATCATGAGCGTGGAGCGCGGCACGTGGAAGTTCGTGATCAGCGCGTCGACCACGTGATAGGTCGAGCCGGGCATGAGGTAGAGCTGCGTCGTCGCGTTCTCGCGCACCACGATGTCGCCGCGGCCGAGCGTGTCGGCCCCATCCTCGCGGCCCTCAAAATAGCGCGCCGTCACGGCCGGATCAGACACCGGTGCCTCAGCGTCAAAGGCGCTCTCGAGCGAGCGTACTGCGGTGGTGCCGACGGCGATCACGCGGTGCCCCTCGGCCTTCGCCTTATGCACGGCGTCGACAACCTCCTGTGACACGTGGTAGCGCTCGGTGTGCATGACGTGCTGCGTGGGGTCGTCCTCCTCCACCAGACGGAAGGTATCAATACCCACCTCGAGCTCGACGGCGGCAAACTTCGCGCCCTTGGCCTCGATAGCGGCCATGAGCTCGGGGGTAAAGTGCAGACCCGCCGTAGGAGCGGCAGCCGAGTGCTCCTCCTTCATGGCGTAGACGGTCTGGTACTTCTCGGGATCGCCCTCGTAATCGGTAATGTAGGGCGGCAGCGGCACGTGACCGGCAGCATGAATGGCCTCGTCGAGCGTGCGCGGCTCGCCGGCGGCATTGCAGCCGGCCGGCTCAAAGCGCACCAGACGGCCACCACGGCTATCGGTGACAAAGTCGATGACCTCGGCCGTCAGCACCACGGGAGCCCCCTCGGGCGCATGGGCGCCACCGGCGCGATACTCAATCTGGGCACCGGGCTTCAGGCGCTTGCCCGGCTTGACCAGGCACTCCCACACATGGCCGAGCGGATCCACATCCTCACGGCGCTTGAGCAGCAGCGTCTCGACCACGCCACCCGAGCCGGCTTTGCGACCGATCAGGCGGGCCGGCATCACGCGCGTCTGGTTGATGACGAGCACGTCGCCCGGCTCGATATAGTCGATGATGTCGCGAAAGATGCGGTGCTCAACGGTACCGCCGTGCTCCAGCGGCTTCCCCGCCTGGGAGCCTTTGCGATCCACCACCAGCAGGCGGCAGGAGTCGCGCGGCTCGGCAGGAGCCTGGGCAATCAGTTCCTCAGGAAGGTTGTAGTCAAAATCATCGGTACGCATAGACACGTCGGATACTCCTTATATAGCTAAAGTCCGCTCTACATCCTAGCAGGCTGACGTCCCAAACGAACTACTTTTTGGCGGCTTTGCGCTCGTCGCGGATGCGGGCGCGGTCCATGGCCGCCTCGACAGCAGAAAAGCGGCAGCCGCAGTAGTTCTGTCGATACATGCCCAGTTCGCGCGAACGGCGCGTAGCCTCGGGATAATACGGGCGAAAATCGCGAATCACCGGAGTGAGACCGCGGGCGGCAGCCAAACGCTCGAGCACGTCATTGCAGGTGTCGAACAACTGATACGGAGAGACGGCGAGCGTCGTGCCCACGTATTCAAACCCGCGCTCCCGAGCCACGCGGCACGCCTCGGCCAGACGCAGGGCATAGCACGCGCGACAGCGACGGGGCCGATCGGCACCCAGCGGGGCCACGCCGGCCTCCCAGCGCTCGCGATCCTCCTCGGCCTCGATGAGCTCGATGTCGCCGTCGGCACACCACCGGCGCAGCTCGTCCAGGCGACGCTGCCATTCATTGTGCGGCTGAATATTGGGGTTGGTCCAGCAGATCGTGGGTTCAAACCCCTCCTCGCGCAGCAGGCGAACCGGCTCAAGCGAGCATGGTGCACAGCACGCATGCAGCAACAACGACTTCATCGACATCTCCTCACCCAAAAAAGCGCACGCCAAAGGACGTATCCTCGCAGGCGACAATGCGGCGGTCGCGCAGGATGGTCCGCACGTAATACCAATCGCCCACGCAGCCCGACAAGTGCAGACCAGCCGCCAGGTAGCACAGCAGCGGATAGCCCGAGAACGCAAACCCCAGGGCAAACGCCACCGTCAAAACAACCGTGGGCGCCAGGCAAATGGCCATGTACCGCCGACGCGAATACACAACGCCCTCGGCGCAGGCATAGATCATCGCCGTCTCACGATTCGCGCCAAAGGTCACATGCGCGCCCGCAGGCGCCAGCAGCTTAAAAAACACCGCATGCACCAGCTCGTGCACGGCAAACGACGCTGCAGAAACCGCAGCCACACCGACCATCCAGCCCACGACGGTGGTCCAGCCGCCCGCCTCAGCCGCGTCCAAGTCCGCAGGCCCGCCCAGCAGCATAAACACCGGCACCAGGCACACGGCAAACACCACAAGCACGGCCATCCCCCACACGAAGCAAGCGTGCAGAAAATCCTCGTCTTCAAACGCATGTATGTTGGAAATCTCATTCATAGCATCTTAGGATAGCGCCCCTGCCACGTACCCGTCCGCATGTGCGATAATGTCGAACGATATGCACGAATTGACCACCGCGCCGCCAGGCCTTGCGCCCGGCCGCGCTCTCACCATATGCGAAGGAGTCCCATGGCATCCAAATACTCCATGAACGACCGTCCCAGCTGGCCGCGCCGCGCCATCGTTACCGCCGGCGAGCCCTACGGCAACAAGGGCCTTCACTTTGGCCACGTTGGCGGCGTCTTTGTCCCGGCCGACTTCTTCGCCCGTTTCCTGCGCGACCGTCTGGGCCGCGAGAACGTCATCTTCACCTCGGGCACCGACTGCTACGGCTCGCCCATCATGGAGAGCTACCGCAAGCTCAAGGAGAACGAAGGCTACGATAAGTCCATCGGCGAGTATGTCGAGTCCAATCACTCCCGACAGGCCGCGACCCTCAACAACTACAACATCAGCTGCGACATCTACGGCGGCTCAGGCCTTGAGCCAGCTGCGCAGATTCACAACGAGGTTACCGCCGAGATTATCGAGCGCCTGCACGAGCAGGGCACCATCTCCAAGCGCTCCACGCTGCAGTTCTACGATGCCAAGGCCGGCACGTTCCTCAACGGCCGTCAGGTGATCGGCCGCTGCCCCATCCAGGGCTGCAAGTCCGAGAAGGCTTATGCCGACGAGTGCGATCTGGGCCACCAGTTTGAGCCCGAAGAGCTCATCGCACCCAAGAGCCAGCTCACCGGCGAGGTGCCCGAGCTGCGCCCGGTCGACAACCTCTACTTCGACCTACCCGCCTACCTCGACTTTATGAAGACCTATACCGCCAAGCTCGCCCAGAACCCGCAGGTTCGCTCCGTGGTCTCCAAGACCATGGAGGAGTGGCTGCTGCCGGCACAGCTCTACATCCAAAACAAGTTCCGCGAGGCCTTCGATGCCGTCGAGGATCAGCTCCCCGAGCACACCGTGCTGGAGCCCGAGGGCAACAAGAGCAGCTTTACCGTCACCTTCCCCAGCTGGAAGGAGCGCGACGATGCCCACGCGGTGCTCGCCAACGGCGGCGTGCGCTTCCGCAGCGGCAAGGCGCTCGTGCCCTTTCGCATCACCGGCAACATCGACTGGGGCGTTCCGGTGCCCGAGGTCGACGGCGTGAACGACGTCACTTGCTGGTGCTGGCCCGAGAGCCTGTGGGCGCCCATCAGCTATACGCGTACCGTGCTCGCACGCGATGCCAAGGCAGCCGGCGTGACCGAGGGCGTCGCCGCCCAGGATGCCGCCCTCATGGGCGAGCCCGCCGCCGACTCCACGCAGGTCCCCGCGCCCACCTACCAGCACAGCTCGCTCGACTGGCGCGACTGGTGGTGCTCTGACGACGCTCAGATTTACCAGTTCATCGGTCAGGACAACATCTACTTCTACTGCATCGCGCAGACCGCCATGTGGGAGGCCCTGGGTTGGGACCTTACGCAGAGCACCGTCAGCGCCTGCTATCACCTGCTCTACATGGGCAAAAAGGCCAGCTCGTCCTCGCAGACGCCTCCCCCGCCGGCAGACGACCTGCTCAACCACTACACCTGCGAGCAGATGCGCGCGCATTGGCTGTCACTCGGCCTGTCCGAGAAGCCGGTAAGCTTTAGCCCCAAGGCATACGACACCCGCGTGACCGGCAAGGACAAGGACGGCAACGAGGTGCGCGCCTGCGACGACAAGCGCGTTATCGATCCGGCCCTTAAGGAGAGCGCCCTTTTGACCGGCGTCTTCAACCGCCTGGCCCGCAGCTGCTTCTACGGCGTCGCCGTCAAGGAAGGCGACGAGAGCCCCTATCGCAACGGCTGCATCCCCGCCGGCGCGGCCTCTGCCGCCGTGGTCGAGGCCGCCGAGCAGGCCGCCCTCGCCTTTGAGCAGGCCATGTACAAGTTCGAGACGCACCGCGCGCTCGCCGTGTGCGACGACTACCTGCGCGCCGCAAACAAGCGCTGGAGCGATGCCTCCAAGGCCGCCAACAAGCTCGAGGGCGAGCCGGCCAATGCGGCGATGACGCAGGCCCTCGTCGATGCCTTCACCGAGCTGCGTGTGGCAACCGTGCTCATGCACGGCATCGTCCCGACCGGCTGCGAGCTCATCTGCGAGTACTTCGACGTTGACCCGGTCGCCTTCTTTAGCTGGGATAACATCTTTGCCTCCACGGACGAGTTTGTGGAGGGCCTGGGCGAGAAGCCCGGCGAGCACCGCGTGAAGCCACTGCCCCCGCGCTTCGACTTCTTCAGCAAACACGAGAGCCAGTACTAGGCAACCGCAATGCGCCCGGGAATGATTATTCTGGGACGGGGATTAAAAAATCATTCCCGGGCGCCGCAAAGCAGTCTTTTTGGGACGGGAATCATTAAATGATTTTTTAATCCCCGTCCCAGAATAATCATTTAGGTGGAAGGAAAGACGGATGTCCAAGCCGCGTCGTCGTAAGCAGAAAAAGCAGGTTAAGCCCGAGCTCAAGCTCAGGCAGTTTGCCGCCACCGAGCTTTCCGACCAGCTTGCCGCCCAACACTCCGCCGCCGACCTGCCGCGCTTTATGGTCGACACGGTCGCCGGCGCCTATGCACCCGCCGATGCTCAGCTCATGATCGAGGGCTTCGGCGCCGCTGCCACGCGCCCGGTCACGCTGCGCGCCAACACGCTCAAGGCGACCGCCGAGGACATCGCTGCGGCGCTCGATGCCGCCGGCATCGCCCACAACCCCGTCACCTGGTACCCAGACGCCTTCATCCTGCCCGAGGCCCAGGTTTCCGACCTGTGGGATCTCGACATCTACCGCGACGGCAAGATCTACCTGCAGAGCCTGTCGTCCATGATGCCGCCGCTGGTCCTGGGCGCTCAGGCAGGCGAGGACATCCTGGACATGTGCGCAGCCCCTGGCGGCAAGACGACGCAGATCGCCGCCCTCACCCAGGGCCAGGCACACCTCACGGCCTGCGAGATGAGCATTCCCCGCGCCGAAAAGCTTGAGTCCAACCTCCACCGCCAGGGCGCCAAAAACGTGCCCGTCATGCGTATCGACGCACGCGAGCTCGACGAGTTCTTCCGCTTTGACCGTATCCTGCTCGACGCCCCCTGCACCGGCACGGGAACCGTCATCAGCGGCAACGAAAAGAGTCTGCGCAGCCTCACCGAGCAGCTGCTTTGCAAGTGCGCCCGCTCGCAGCGCGCGCTTCTGGACCGCGCCATGGGAGCCCTCAAACCGGGCGGCACGCTCGTCTATTCGACTTGTTCGATCTTGCCGCAGGAAAACGAGGACGCCCTGCAAGAGGCCCTCGACAAGCACATGGACTGCGAGCTCATCCCCCTCGACGGCACGCCGAGCAAAAGCGAAGCACGCCGCGCCCAGGATGCCGGCGAGGAGCCGCGCATCGAGTCCAACGCTCTCACCGAGGCAATCGCCGCGGGCCAGGTATCGGCCATCACCAACGGCATGCCCGGCACGCTCACCATCCCGCCCAGCCGCGACTTTGAGGGCTTCTACATCGCCCTGGTCCGAAAACGCGGCTAGCGCACGGATTCAAAACTCAACAAGCTATTCCCGTGCGCGCTTGTCCTGCTGGTCACGGTGCTGCTTAAGCGCCTCGCGTTCCTTGCGCTCGGTCCTTTTGCCTTTAATGGCCGTAACCACAAAATAGATGACCGCGGCGGCTACGATTGCGCCCACGCATAGGCCAATCGAGCCCAACATTGCTGTTAATTCCATACCGCGTCACCTCTCTTTTAAACGGGACATTTAAGATAGCACCTCAATACCCGCCACCACAGCTCCTTCACGTTCGACGAGCGTTCGGTCTAACGGATGGCGCAGCGGGGAAAAATCAACTCATCAAACGATTTAGCAAGTACAACGCTGCCGGCACCCTGCCGGCCGTCATCACATAGAATCGAGCCTCCATGGATACCCTCAACGATCTAAACGAGCGCGTCGACGCCTTTGTCGGCACCAGCTCCTTCGACACGCCGGCCACGGCAAACGACCAAGCCCCCATCGATGTTCCTGCCGAGGTTCACGAGGACATCGTCGCCTCGGTCGATTTTTCCGAGGTCGAGCTCGCAGACGAGTTCACCGAGCCCCAGGTAGCCGTGACCCCCAACGGACTGCTCCCCATGGAGCCGCTGCCCATCGACGGGCGTCTGCGCAAGGCGGCCCTCCGTATGCCCGATGAGATCGAGGAGGCCAGCGGCTTTACGCTCTTTGGCCGCCGCATCAAGTCGCTCATCTACACCACCGACGTCGCGGTCATCCGCAACTCCAATGCCGACGCCGTGTTTGCCGTCTACCCCTTCACGCCGCAGCCCGCCATTACGCAGGCGCTGCTGACCGTCGCCGAGTGCCCGGTCTTCGTAGGCGTGGGCGGTGGCACCACCACCGGTAAGCGCTCCGTGCAAATGGCAGCCGTCTCCGAGATGCAGGGCGCGGCGGGCTGCGTGGTCAACTCCCCCGCCACTGCCGAAATGGTCGAGCACATCACCAACATCGCCGACATCCCCGTCATCGCCACGGTCGTTCGCTGCGACGACGATGCTCACGCCAAGGTGCGCGCCGGAGCCAAGATTCTCAACATCGCGGCCGGCAAGAACACGCCCCAGGTCCTGCGCGAGCTGCGCGAGCACTATCCCAACCTGCCGCTCATCGCACCGGGCGGCAAGACGCCCAAGAGCATCCGTGAGACCATCGCCGCCGGCGCCAACGCCATCATCTGGACGCCGCCTTCGGCACAGCAGCTGCAGACCGACATGATGCAGCGCTACCGCAAGATGAAGGAAGACGCCACACCTGCCATCTCGCGCGACGATGTGCCCATTATCGACCAGGTCGCCGCCGCCGAGGTAAGCCAGGTCGAGAACATGAATCCCGACGTGCCGATTCCCGACGAGGTCATCGAGCGCGTCGCTTCGATCCACGATCATATCGAGGAACGTCGCGCCAACCGCGGACTCAAGCCCTCGCTGCACGGCTTCTTCTTCCGCGGAAAGAAACGCTAGCAAAACATCTTGGCCCGCCCCACAAACGTGAGGCGGGCCGTTTTCGTTTGAGCAATCATGCAGCGATGTGATGGGGCAAACTAATCCACGCGCTTGTCGCCCATAAAGAAGAGCGCCACCGTACCAGGTCCGGTATGCGAGCCAATCAGAGTACCGATGTTATTGATCTCAATCTTGCCTTTAAGCTGCGGAATCTGTTCCTCGATCAGCGCCGCAACTGCTTCGGCATCCTCGCGGCACGCCGAGTGCGACATGATGCACTTACCCGAATAATCCGCACCGTCCTGCACGTGTGCCATCATGGTCTTAGCCATCTCGGAAATCGCGCGCTTCTTAGTGCGAATCTTCTCACGTGGCGACAGCCCACCTTCGCAATCGACCGTCATAAGCGGGCAAATCTTAAGCGCCGTGCCGATGATCGCGCTCGCAGCCGAAATGCGACCGCCGCGCAGGTAGCTCGACAGATCGGTCGAGAAGAACCAGTGGTGCAGGTTGAGCTTGTGCTCCTCGATCCAGGCAGCCGTCTCGTCGAGTGAAGCCCCGCTATCGCGCACGTCGGCGGCACATTCCGCCAGCAGGCCAAAGCCCGAAGACGCCGCCAGCGAATCGATGACGCGCACCTTGCCGCCCTGGGGATAGCGATCGGCGAGCATCTGCGCCGCAACGCAAGCCGAGCCATACGTACCCGAAATACCCGACGACAACGTCAGGTGCAGCACGTCTTTGCCCTCGGCAACAAACGGCTCCCAAAACTCCTCGTACTCACCCACGCTCACCTGAGACGTCTTGGGCATGGCGCCCGCGGCAATCTGGGCAAAAAACTTGTCCGGCGTAATCGACTGATACAGATCGTCCGTATAGACAACATCGTCGATCTCGTAATGAAAACACACGACAGGGATATTGCGCGACGCAAAGAACTCACGGGTTCGGTCGGCGGCGGATTCACAGGTCAGGACAAAATCACTCATATGAGGCTCCTTACTCATTGCTGCGCAAATTATCGCACAGTGAGCCTACATACGGTACATATGTCCACTATTTACCAAATCGAACCAAAAATAGCGAACATCTTTACCACCATCGTCTCCACCGGCCCCACGCATAAATATCTGAGAAAACACCCTCTGTCGTCTCCACTCAACCGCCATATCTACCTCCACTAAATCGATTTACCAAACCGTTCGGCTAACAATTCGGCTGCCCATCCCCAATCGAAACAAAAGCGGCGCATACTGATAAACGTTTTACGCTGTTTATCAGTTTTACCAGCCCTATCGGAAGGTGTTTCATGGTCGCATTCGATCGCAATCCGCAAGACTTCAAGTATCTGCGCCTGCTGTCGAGACAGTTTCCCACCGAGCAATCCGCGTTTACCGAGATCATCAACCTCTCGGCCATCCTCAACCTGCCCAAAGGCACTGAGCATTTTATGAGCGACGTGCATGGCGAGTACGAAGCCTTTATGCACATCCTCAACAACTGCTCGGGCGTCGTGCGCGAGCATGTCGACGAGATTTTTGGCGAAACGCTCTCCTTTGACGAGAAGGGCGAGCTGTGCACGCTCATCTACTACCCGCGCGAGAAGATCGAGCTGGTCCGCAGCCAGCGCGAGGACTCGCCCACCTGGTACAAGACGATGCTTGACCAACTCATTATGGTTGCCCGCTCGCTTTCGAGCCGTTATACGCGCTCCAAGGTGCGTAAGGCCATCCCACGCGATTACGCCTATATCATCGACGAGTTGTTGCACACGCACCCGGACGAGAACAACTATCGCGTGCGCTATCACGAGCGCATCGTGGAGTCCATCCTGGAGACCGCAAGCGCCGACGACTTTATCGAGTCGCTTGCCTCGCTCATCAAGCGCCTGGCCGTCGACCACCTGCACCTGGTGGGCGACATCTTCGACCGCGGTGGCGGCGCGGCCAAGATTATGGACCGCCTGCTCACCTACCATTCACTCGACATCCAGTGGGGCAACCACGACCTGCTGTGGATGGGCGCTGCGGCCGGTGAGCCCGCCTGCATCGCCACGGTGCTGCGCAACAACCTACGCTACGACAACTACGAGATCCTGGAGAACGACTACGGCATCTCGCTGCGTGAGCTTGTCGCCTTTGCCGATGCCACCTACACCGCCGGTGAGTCCATCACCCCGCTGATCAAGGCCATCAACGTGCTGCTCTTTAAGCTCGAGGGTCAGATTATCCAGCGCCATCCCGAGTTCGACATGACCGACCGCCTGTTACTCGACAAGATCGACCACGACACCGGCACGGTCACGCTCGCCGACGGCAGCGTGTGGCCGCTCACGACCAACGACTTCCCCACCGTCGACCCGACGGACCCCTATACGCTCACGCCCCAGGAGCAGCACATCATCGACAAGCTCGTGTCCGAGTTTGTCACCGCCGATCACCTGCATCGCCATATCGATTTCCTCTATTCCCACGGCTCGATATACAAGGTCGCCAACGGCAACCTGCTGTTCCATGGCTGCGTGCCGCTCAACGAAGACGGCACCTTTAGCAGCATGAACTGCCTGGGCACCTGGCACGCTGGCCGCGATTATCTCGATTTTTGCGACCACATCGCCCGCCGCGCCTGGCGCGTGGGCGACCGCGACGCTCTCGACTGGATGTGGTACCTGTGGATTGGCTTTAACTCACCCGCCAGCGGACGCCTGGTGCGCACCTTTGAGCGCGCCTATATCGCCGATAAGAGCACCTGGGTCGAGCCGATGGACCCGTACTTTACGCTTACCAAGTCGCCCTCGGTCTGCAATGACATCATGCGCGAGTTTGGCGTCGCGCCCATGGCATGCTCACCGACCGGTCACATCATCAACGGCCACACGCCCGTCAAGACCACCAAGGGCGAGCAGCCCATCCGCGCCGAGGGCAAGCTGCTGGTCATCGATGGCGGCTTCTGCCGCGCCTACCACCCCAAGACGGGTATCGCCGGCTATACGCTCATCTCGAGCTCGCGCGGCTGCCGCCTCAAGTCGCACCGGGCCTTTACGACGGTTGCCGAGGCACTCACGCGCAACGTGGACATCGAAAGCGAGACCAACCGTTTTGACCAAGCAGACCGTCGCCGCATGGTGAGCGACACCGATTCCGGAGCCAAGATCCGCAGCCAGATCCAAGACCTGCGCCAGCTGCTCGATGCATATAGAAACGGTGCTATCGAGGAGCGCGCCTAGCACCACCCGTGGGGATTGGCTAAACTTGCTGAGTTTATCATCCCCACGGCGTCCCGGCGCCACCCTAAGGCAGGTACCATGCAGAAGCTCCTTGCGCAGATCATGAAGTTTGGCGTCGTCGGCATCGTCGCCACGGTCATCGACTTTGGCATCATGAATCTGCTCCACTACGGTCTGGGCCTTAACATCCTAATCGCCAACACCAGCGGCTTTATCATCTCACTCATCTTTAATTACGTCGCCAGCATGAAGTACGTGTTTGCGCACAAGGAAGGCATGAGCCGCCGCCGCGAGTTCATTATCTTTGTCGTGCTGTCCGTGATCGGCCTGGCACTCAACGACGGTATCGTGTTGACACTCAACGCCGGCCTGGGACTCGAGGCCAATATCGCCAAGATCTGCGCCACCGCGCTTGTCATGGTCTACAACTTTGTGACCCGAAAGATCTTCCTGGAAGGCGATGAGACCAAGTAACTCGCAACCTTACAGCTTTACAATGCCCACGGATGACGCGCGTCAAGCGCTGTGTTGTTCGTGGGCTTTGCTCGTTTACGGGCAAATTTTCAACGTTTGCGGATTAGCTCTTGAAAATTTGGCGAGTTCGTATAGTTCTTGGCAAAGACCTTACGCTTCCCTTGCAAAAGCTCTAAAGTATCCTCTGCTCGATTCATCAACGCATTGGATGTGATTACGTGCGCAAGGCACTGGCACAACCTCATACCAAGCAGTTCCTCAAGTTCGCTGTCGTGGGTCTTATCTCCTTTGGCATCGACTGGGGTATGCTCATTGCGCTTGTCGAGCTGTTTCACCTCGACTTTTTGATGAGCACCACGGTCTCGTTTACCACGTCCGTCGTGGTCAACTACTGGCTCAGCATGAAGTACGTGTTCGACCACCGCGAGGGCATGAGCCGCAAGCGCGAGTTCACGATCTTCACCATCCTGTCGGTGATCGGCCTGGGCCTCAACGACCTATACATGTTTGTGGGCGTCACGTTTTTGAGCATCGGCTACCAGGCCATGAAGGCCATCGCCACGTTCCTCGTCACCTGGTACAACTACTTCAGCCGCCGCTTCTTCCTCGAGGGCGCACGGTCGTAGTCGATTCATTATTTGCTTGAATGTATAACCGGTTGGAATTCCCGTTCCAACCGGTTTTTTGTTTGCCGAGAGACCCGGCGACCCAATCCCATTCGCATGAAAAACGGGCGGCCCGGATGTTTGTCCGAACCGCCCGTCTGGCGCGCTATGTCGAGGCCTCTAGCCTGTAACGTAATACCAGACCACGTTGTCGCCGTTGGAGAGAACGTAGTTGCTGCAGGCCGTCATGGGCGTTGTGCCGTTGACGGAGTACATCCAGCCGCTCGTACCGCCGTACTGTTTCTCGGCCAAACCACCAATCGCGGAGACATACGTTCCGTACGACGAGCCATGTGCGTTGACAGAAAGGCCCAGCGCGCACAGGGCATCGTAGACGGTAGCGCCTTCGTTAAAGGTAAAGGTGCCACCAGAAGACACAGGATTGCCCACAGCGCTCGATGTGACCGAAACCGTCACTGTTACGTAGCTGGACTCCTGCGAGCCGCTCTGGCCGCCCGAGGAGGCGTTTCCACCATTAGAGGATGAAACTCCATCAGACGACTGGCCACCGCCCGAAGAAGCACCGCCAGACGCATTGGAAGTATCACCGGCTCCCGTATTTTGGGCAGCGGATTTATCGCCAGACTTCTTGCCGTCCTGGTCCTCGGACTTCTTGTTATCCGAGTTCTTGTCCGATTCCTTGTTTGAAGACTCGGAATCGTCCTTGGACTTGGACTCATCAGAATGCTTGGACTCATCTTTTGCGTCATTCGATGACTTGGAATCCTTGGAACTGGCCTCGCCCGAAGCGGCAGACGAGCCAGACGCCTTGGTGTCCTTGGTGACGACGCTCTCCCCCGTCACGGCCTGAATGATCCAGTCGATAGACCAGGCACCGCTTGCGGAAGGATGGACGAAACCCAGCGAGACGACGATCAGAATGGTGCACGCGGCAGTCAGAACGCCGAGGAGCGCCTTGCGGCGAGGGGCGGACGCCGCCGAAGCGGCGCCCTTTTGCTTTGCATCGTCAAGCTGGATAAACGAGGAATCTGGTTGCTTGGGGTCAGCGTCCTTGGATTTATTGGACACAGCCCTCACCTACCGACGTTTGGTGAACACGAACACGCCGACGATGGCGAGACCGATGACGCCGGCGGCGATGCCAACGATGGCGAGCGGGTTGGTGCCAGTCTCCTGCTCGGAAGCACTAGAGGACTTCTTAGCAGTGGTCGTGGAAGCAGCACCCGTATCGGACTTGGAATCGGACTTCTTGTCGGACTTGCTGTCCTTCTTGTCAGACTTCTTCTCGTCCTTCTTATCGGACTTATCGGAGTCCTTCTTGTCGGACTTGTTGTCCTTGGTCTCGGTCTTGGTCGACACCGTCGTCTTGGTCACCGGCTTCTGACCCGGGGCGATAGCGCCGCCGGCCTGCTGGCCCTTCGTGCCGGAGCCGGAACCCGTGCCAGTGCCAGTGCCAGTGCCAGCGCCAGCGCCGGAACCGTTGCCAGCGCCACCGTTGCCACCATTAGTGCCAGAACCGCCATTGCCGCCAGGGTTAACGGCATTCTTGGTCCACTTGGCATACAGCGTCAGATCGGCCGTCACCGGCGTACTGAAGTCATACGCCTGCGTGCAAGCCTCATCGGTGAACCAACCGCCGAAAGTGTAGCCATCGCGCGTCGGATCGGCCGGCTTGACCAGCTTGCCGTCGGCCGTAGCCACAAACTTAGTGTCGCAAGCAGACCCGCCGTTGGAATTAAAGGCAACCGTCCAAGACTCAACAGCCCCGAGCTTGAACAGCATGCCCGAATCATTGATGTAGTAGAGGTTGCCAGAAGCATCGGCAATGACCGGAGAGTCACAGTATTGGTAATGGCCGGCCGCATCATAAATCTGCGTCGCCTCTGCGTCGCCGAGCGTATAGCGATACACGCCACCACCAGCAGAGTAGTTGACGTAATCCTTGCTATCCGCGCTGTTCACGGTGAAGTACACGTAGGTCTTGCCGCCCTGAACACTCACCAGCGGAGTAGCAGCAATACCGTTGAGGCCAGCCGGCAGCGCCTTGCCGTCGGCAGCAGCGACCATCGTGGTCTTACCCGTCTTCAGGTTATAGAGAACCAGAGCAGAGCCCTTAGCCGTCTGTCCGCCGACAATCAGATTGTCACCAGACACCGCAGGGGCGCTCAGATTATTCGTAAGGCCCAGATCAACCGTCTTCTGTTCACTCAGCACGCCCTTTGCCGAAAGCGAAATCACATGGAGCATTCCGTCGTGCGTCATCTGATAGAAGGTCGAACCATTGGACGGATCGGCAATGCAATCGGCATTTGCGACAGCGCCGAGCTTCATGGTCGAAACGACATCGCCCGTCGTCTTATCAATGCACTTAAGCGTGCCCGCGCTCGTAGGAACAATGGTGTACTTATCCGTCAGCGCAGCACCAGTCCAATAATAGCCCTCGGAAGGGTCAATGTTCTGCCAAGAGACTTCGCCCGTGGCAATCTTGATACGCTTCAGGGAGCCGTTGCCGTAGGTCGCGTTGTAGTTCTCGTCATACGAAATATCGACCGTACCAACATAGATGTACTCGCCATCCGAAACCACGGTGCAGGAGCTCTGCGTCAAGTCCGTCAAACCAGGCGTCAGCCACTTGCAGATCAGCTTGTCTGCAGTAATCGCCTGGACCGCACCGCCGTTGAGCGGAACGATGATAAGGCCGTTGGTATAGATCGGACGAGAGGTATAGCTCACCTTGGAGGCAAGCGGCGCAGAGGCAACCTTTTTGCCCGTGGACGAATCGATCTTAATGAGCTCGTTCTCGGTCGCGATGTACACAAAGCCGTTAGCGATGACAGGTTCGCTGCAGTTGGCATACTGCTGACCAGACTCGGCCTTCCAATCGAAGGCCCACTTAAGACCGGCGGCCTGCGCAGGTGTCTTGGCATCCGTTACGGTCGAACCGTTGCCACTGTTGCCGTAGCCGGCCCACTCGGCATCCCAATCAGGAGTCGTTGCACTCGGGTCCACGACAATCTTGTCGGGATCGGGCATGGGCGATTTATCGGTGGTGTAGGCAAACGTAGCCTTGTCGCCGCTCTTGAGCGTGACCTGGTTGGCGCAGAGAGATGAGGGCTCTCCGTTGATAAACAGACGCCAATATTTCTTGGTCGCACCATCCCAGCCATACGGCTTGTGATCGAACGGCGAAGTAATGGAATTCAGGAACCAGTACTCACCACTCTGGGAGCCGTTGTACGTAACGCCCTTCGCCTTCAGAACCGTCTCAATAAGGTCCTGGGCCGTAGAGCCTTCGGGCAGGGAAACATTGCTTGCCGAGCCCCAGCGAGTATTGTTGCCGTTGACATCGGGACCGATAACATCGACGGACCCAAGAACCTGACCGGGGAGGGCATCGGCGTCAGCACCATACATAAAGGTGACGGCGTCACCCTCTTGGAGTTCGTAGTTGCCGGCCCCGACCTGGGCGAACTTGCCATTTACATAGAACTGCCAATAACTTTTGGTCGCAGGATCATACTCATAGATCTTACCGTCAAGCGGCGAGGTAATGCCGCTGAGGTACCAACCCCAAGACTCTTCTGTAGCATGGAGGGTAAGACCAGTCTGCTCCAGCAAATCCTTAGCAGTGGAACCAGCCTTGAGACTCGTCTGGCCCGTCGAGGCCCAAACCTGCTGCTTGCCGTCCTTGTCCTTACCGAGGACCTGAACGGAAGCATGAACAGAATCGGATGGCAACTGGTCGCCCCAGCCACCGTAGAACCACGTAACGGTATCGCCAGCATGAATGGTGACATTGTCTGCCGTGCGGTCGCTCGACTTGCCGTTGATAAACAGCTGCCAAGAGGTCGAATAATCGAACGGCGTACCCAGCTCAACGCCGTTGTACTTAAGGCTCAGAATGAAGGAGCCCGCAGCAACGGCGTCGATGCCATTCGCCTCGAGCGCGACCTTCGTAAGGTCAAGTGCGCTCGAGCCGGACGTCACCACATACTGCGCGTTATCGACCCAAGTCTGAGTCTTGCCCTGGGCATCGCGACCAATGACGGTCACATTTGCGGCAACCTGGTCCTTAACGACAGGGGACGAGCTACCAGCCGTATAGGCAAACTCAATCTTCTGCCCCTGGGTGAGCTTGATGCTGCTCGCGCCAACCGAGGAAGACGCGCCGTCGACGAACAGCTGCCAGTAGGCATAAGTCGCCGGATCGAAGGCAAGCGTGCGGCCATCGCTCGGGGATGTGATGCTTTCGAGGTAGAAACCGTATGCCGTGTTCGGATCGTAGTCCGCCTTGAAGCCCGTCTTCTCTTGCAGCTTAATAAAGGCATCCGCAGCCGTCGCGCCCTCGTCGAGCTTGAGCTGCGTAGGTGCCACCCAGGTCTGAGCCTTGCCGTCGGCATCGGTGCCGATAATCGAGAACGAGACCTCGACTTGCTTCTTGGCGACATCGCCGGTTTCTGTCGGGTTCTCTGCCTGGACGGCAGCCACGGCGGCAGATCCTGCTTGGCCAGCGGATGCCGTCGAAGACTGCTCACTCGCGGCAGGGTTCTCCCCCGTCGCCGAGCCTTCGTCGCCAGCTACCGCCCCTGTTGTGGCGGTACTAGCTGCGGGCGCGCTCCCAGAATCCGAAACCTCGGCGCCGCTCTGCTCAGCGGCACCGCCCGCAAGCGCTGCGTCCTCACTCGGTGTCGCAGCCTGAGCCACAGCCCCGGCAATGCCCTCGGCGCCCTCGGCCCACAGCTGAGCCGGCGTGGTGCCAAAGGCCATCGCGAAGGCCAGGAATGCCACCAGGCCGCGCTTAGCTACACCGCGTGCAATCGCGCCACGGCGATGCGAGACGCGCTGGCGCTCGTCCACAAACATATCCATTTGTCTCCCACTGTCTGTACTTGGAGCGTTGCCTTGAGGCTGCCCCACGTCATCGCGCATGTTGCGCTCGAGTTCCCCCATCGGGGTCCCCCTTCCCTCCAGAGCCCTATGCACACCGGCGGCATACGCCGCCGCCGTATGCAAGATGGGAGGCGATCCGACTTAACCTTAACGACTCGGGCACGTCGTCCGATCTGCGACGCGAACATCCCGAGCCAAGAGGAATTACGGTTACTGGTACAGCCGGGGACTTGCACCCCGATTCTCCCAAACGCGCAGGAAAACCGCGCATTCGTGCGTCTCCGCACCACCATCTAGGCCATCGATTATTACCGTCGATATGGTAGCACGCAAAAGGGCCTCGCACGCAGGCGAAGCCCAAGGTAAAAGCTATTGTTTGCGATAGGAAAATGCGGTGACGGTCGCGGCCTCTAGTGCTTGCCGCCGTGACTGTTGAGCCAGATATTGCGGCCCAGCATAAGCGCCAGCACCAGTGCGCTGACGTAGCCAAAGAAGCCGATGACCGGAATGCCGAGGACAACCGGCTCGATGCGTGCGTAGTACACCACCGACGAACCGATAAACAGACCGGCGATCACAATTGCCATCGACATGCGGTCGATAATTCCGCCCAGCTGTCGCAGCGCCTTATCGCTGCTCATGATCTGCGTGTTCACCTTAAGCTGGCCGCGCGTAAGCATGCGCGAAGCCAAGCCCAGATACTCGGCCGCCTCGAGCGAGCCTTTTGCCGCGCGATAGCTGCTCGCGGCAAGATCGCGTCCCATATCGCGCACACGCGCATAGGTGCTTTTTTCGTTTTTGATGTGCGTCTGGATGATCTGGATCATGTTGACGTTGGGCATGTACTCGGTCAGCAAACCCTCGAGCGTCACCATGCCGCGCGCGAACATCGTCACCACGCTCGGCAGCTCAACGTCATTCTTACGCGCAAGGTTTAACAGCGAGGTCAAAAACTCGCCGATATCCAGGTCCTTCAGGTCAAGGCCCGCAAAGTCAGCCACGATAAAGTCCAAATCGGACAAAAAGGCCGAATGATCGAGCTCGGCCGAGTCGCCACGCGTCACGGCGAAGCGCATGAGCGAATCCTTGAGCTTGGGCACGTCACCCTCGGCCACGGCGAAAATCATGTCCTTGACGATGCCGCGATCGTGACTCGACATGCGTCCGACCATGCCCAAGTCGATAAAGTAAACGATGCCGTCCTTGAGAATAATGTTTCCCGCATGCGGGTCGGCATGGAAAAAGCCGTCATCGAGCACCTGCGTCGAGTAATCCTCGACGATTGCGGCACCGATCTTTTCCAAGTCATAGCCCTCGGCCACCAAGCGTTCAGGATCGGCGATCGAAATGCCGTCGACGTAGTCCATAACCACCACGTGCTCGGTGCACAAGTCCAGATAGGATTTAGGGCACGTCACGCCATGAACGCTCTTATGGAACTCGTAGAAGTCGTTGAGGTTTTTGGCCTCGGCCAAAAAGTTGGTCTCCTCGCGAAACGAGGTCCACAACTCCTCGACTACGCCGTGCAGGTCAACGAATTGATCGGTGTTGACGAACTTGGAAACGATACGCACCACCGAGCGGATGATATCGATGTCCTGTGCCATAACCTGCTGCGCACCGGGGCGCTGCACCTTGACGGCCACGTCCTCGCCCGTCACCAGACGAGCGCGGTGCACCTGCGCGAGCGATGCGCTACCAAGCGGATTGGGGTCGATCGCATCGAACATCTCCCCCAGGCGCAGGCCGTATTCTTCTTCCAGACAACTGAGTACGACCTCGTACGGCACCGGCTCCACGTCGGAGCGCAGACGACGCAGCTCATCGCAAAAACGTTGCGGCAGAATCTCGGACCGGTTAGCCAGAATCTGCCCCATCTTGACGAACATGGGGCCGAGTTCCTCGAGCAGGCGGCGCAAACGAACCGGCGTGAGGTTATCCCACACGCGGTACTTTTTGACCAGGCGAACAATCTGCCCGATGCGTTCGCGACGACCCGCCGGCGTGAGCTGGTATTCTTCATCCGGCGCCATCGCGTCGGGCTCCTCGGGGACCATATCGACAGCGCGCGGCTTCTTGCGAGCGCCCGAGACGGCGGCGTCGACCTCATCGACAACCGCCGCCTCGTCACCTAAGGGATCTAGATTGTTGTAATCGGTGGTGGAATCTGCCATCTGCGCTGCTACTCGGCCTCTTCGGCGTCCTCTGCGTCGTCGGGTTCAACGGACTCGACGGGCACCGAGGTCACGTTGTCCTCGACCGAATCGACGATGTCGCGCACATGGGCCAGGAAGGCCGTACGCTCGGGGGCGGTCATAACGCGGACGCGCGCCAGGATGAGCTCATCGAGCACGCGCTGCGCCGCAGTCTCGCCCTGCATGCCCAGGCGCTCGGTCAGGTCGGAGATGGTGCCACCCGCCTGCTCGAACATATCGGACACGCTGCGGGCGATATCGGGGGTGCCGGCATCCTTGCGGACCTGCTCGCCCTTGGTACCGAGGTCGTCGAGAACCTTCTTGCCGCCCTCGACGGCAACGGCGGCGGCGCCGAAGCCCACGTTGATGGCACCGTTAACAAGCTGATCGAGTTTCATAACCATGGTTGGCTCCAATCATGAACAACTGCATTGGACTTCTTGTACCCAAGATTGAGTGAACGACACAAAATCGTTTTACCGCCAAGATAGAAATCGAGCGGGCCAAAGCCTTTGACGGCGTTTGCCCCGCTCGTTCGCTGCAAGGTTGCCTTTACCTTACGTTGTCGTTCATCGCGAAGGAGTTCTTCATGGCACAGCTCGTGGTGTAGAGCACCTTGCCCAACAGAGCATCGGTCTCCACCCGCACGCGCTCGGCAAACTCCTCGTTGGCGCGGGCGAGCTCGGCGGGCACCTCGGCTTCGGGCAGCGCGGCCACGGCGGCATCGACGTCGTGAATCTGCTTGTGGCCCATGCCGCCGACCTTCTCCTGATAATCCTCGACCGCGCGACCGCACTCATGGAAGCGAGCATCGGCCAAGGCACCGATCAGGCGGTTGGCCCAATAGAAATTCTCGGACGTCACGCGAGCCTGCGTGCCGGCATAGTACTCGGGCATGGTCTCGACATTGGCGTACAGCGGTACGAGCGCGTTAAACGAGTTGGAGCCAAACGCCATCCACTGCACGGCGCGATACGCCGGCTGCGCATAGGGACGCAGCTGCAACACGGCGAGCTGGCCGTTGCGGTTGATGCCGATGGGACGATAGGCGCCGCGCGTGGCGGGCGTTCCCTTGCTGCCGTAGCAATCGTACTCCGTGCCCTGGTAGTGGCTCGAAAGCACGTACTTGATGTCCTCGATGGTCACCTTGCGCTCGGGCACGCGGCTCCAGGGGATGTCGTCGCTCTCGGGCGTGTAATCGGCGTCGGGGCCGTCCCACACATCGCTGGGATTGAGGCAGCGCTGCATATACCAGGCGCGCGGCGTGTTGTAGACGTGGTCGCTGTCGCTGTGCGAGCCAAAGGCCTCGCGCGGGTTAAAGACCGTCGCCGGACCGTCGCCCTCGACGCCCAGCGTCAGGTCCAGATGCCACTCGGCCATCCAGGAACGCAGGTTGGCAGAGCACATATGATCTGTCTGGGCGCCCTCGGCGTCATCCAGGTCAAAGCTATCGATACCCAGCTGGTTGGGCATGGTCACATAGGCGTCATCGGGCACGCGCTTGGCGATCCAGTGGTGGCCGCCGATGGTCTCGAGCCACCAGATCTCGTCCACATCGCTAAAGGCGATGCCGTTGTTCTCGTAGGTACCATAGCGCTCGAGCAGGTCGCCCAGAATGCGTACGCCGTCGCGGGCGGATTTGGCATATGGCAGCACCAGGGTCACCATGTCCTCCTCGCCCAGACCGCCGGGCTGCGCCGGAACATAGCCGTCCTCGCCCTCGTTGCCCTTGGCGGGCACGTAGTCGACGAGCGGGTCGGCGCCGCGAACGCGCTCGTTGGTGGTGAGCGTCTCGGTTGCGGACATGCCCACATTGAGCTCGTTGAAACCGGCCTCGGCCCAGATGCCGTGGCCCGGGACAACATCGGGGACGCTCGTGTAGCGCATGGGGTTATCGGGCAGCTCAACGGTCAGGTGACTCAGGACGCTCGTGTAGACGCGCGGCTGCTCGTCGGGATGCACCACGCGCATGCGCTTGGGCTCAAACACCCCGTTGGACGAGTCCTCGTTGCGAGCAACCAACGTCGACCCGTCGTAGCTCGCGTTCTTACCAACCAAAATCGTTGTGCACGGCATGCGCATCCTCCTTGAGCGAAGAAATCAAACGATAACAGTGTATCGCTTCGGCGCAGAAAGGGCGAAACCGCGGCGCTGGCAACCCCTGTGGTCAAAAAATGCCAAATATGAGTACTGTCACCAATTTAGTAACAGCAATTTTGCTACGTATGGGTGTCGAAAGTCTACATTTGTTCAAAAATTAGATGATGTAATTCCTCATAGGTCCAATAAAATAAGCTCTCTATCGATAATAAATATCGTTAGAGAGCCTATTTGACCTAAAATATATGTGACTATCTTGGCAACAGTACTCATATTTGGCATTTTTTGTCCACGGGGTATAGAACTAACCCCTCAAACAGCCCAAAACGCCTATTTCGATGCGCGCTCGGCCGCTTCGATCACGTGTTTGGCGAGGATCGCCGTCGTCACAGCGCCCACGCCGCCCGGCACGGGCGTGATGGCGTTAACGACCGGCTCCGCAGCATCAGAATCGACGTCACCCACCAGCTTGCCAGCGGCCTCGTCCCAATTAATGCCAACATCGATGATCGTCTGGCCCTCGCGAACCGCATCCACGCCAATCGTACGTGCGCGTCCAACGGCGGCAACCACAATGTCGGCAGCACGGCACTCGGCAGCAAGGTCGTGCGTATGCGTATGGCACGTCGTCACGGTCGCATTGCTCGCCGTAAGCATGGCGGCAACGGGACGGCCAATCACCAGAGACCGACCGACCACAGCAACCTTAGCTCCATCCAGCTCAACGCCGTAATGATCCAGCAAAGCAAGCACGGCTTCGGCTGTGCAGGGGGCAAAACCCTCGCCGCGCCCCGAAAGCGTGGTGAGCAGCGAAGCCGGCGTCATGGAGTCAACGTCCTTGGCGGGATCGAGTGCCGAGGCAACCGCGTCCTCGTCAAGGCCGGCGGGCAGCGGGCGGAACATCAGGCAGCCATGAACAGCGGGGTCGGAATTGATGTCCTCGATGGCCGCCAACAGCTCGTCCTGCGAAACATCGGCGGGAAGCAAAACGCGGCGAGCTTCAATGCCAACCTTCTCGCAGCGCCTGAGCGCACCGCGCTCGTAGGATAGGTCGTCCTCGCGTTCACCCACACGCACGATAGCCAACGTCGGAACAACGCCCCGCTCGCGCAGGGCTGCGCAGCGAGCAGCAAGTTCCTCAGTCAAAGCGCGAGCGACGGGAGCACCCTTCAGCAGTTCAGCCATGGCTATCCTCTCTTCCTTGCAGCGTCGGCGGCGCGGCGCGCCAGCGCATCGGCGCGCGGCAACCACATGTCGAGCAACTCATCACACGCCGTCTCGAGCTCCTCAGCACGAGCGCGATCCTTCATAGACGTGGTGTTCGCAAAGAGCGTCAAGCTCGCGCCCTGCATAGCGGAACGGCAGAACACGGCGCCGCACGCCACATCGGACAGCAGCTGACGCGAACCCTTGTCGGCCATGTCCTCGAGCAGCGCCAGCGCGCGCCCGCAGGCATCCATAATGCGATACGGCGGCATAGCGGCCACATGCAGCGCATCCTGAATCGCGGTCGCTCGAGCCGGATCGTCACGCGGAATACCGTATGCCGCGGACACCTGCCCATAGGCACGAACGTCCTCGGCAACCAACTCGACAAGCTCCTGGGCCAGCTCATCAGCATGGGCAAACGCACGCGTCAGGTCATCCGCACGATCAGCAAGCGCGGGGTTCGTCGCGCCATAGCGAGCAACCATCCCGCACAGCGAGGCGCCCAGTGCTCCCACAAACGCACTGGCGCTACCGCCGCCGGGAACGGGCTCGCGTGCAGCCAACGCCTCGGCAAACCCTCGGCAGGTTTTGTCCATCATCTCTTGGCTCATCGAAACACCTCTGCCCACCGCGCCGGCCACCATGGGCCGCACGCATAATAAAAAATGGGACAACGACGCCAGGAAGCGGTTGTCCCATTCATCGATCTTGTCCAAGCCAGTCTAGCCCATAAGACAAAGGCTGTCAGGAGCTCTGGCTATCGGTGTTTCCGATTGCCTGCTATAGGCACGGACGCCTAGTCCACCTGGAACGTCGGCAGCAGCGTGTCGATAATCTTCGAACCCATGTCGCGGTTTGCAGTCGAGTACTCCAAATGCGCCGTGGCAATTGTCGAATCCGTAACGATCGTCTTTTCGTAAATGATCGTATCGCCGTCGCGCCACGAAACCACGTACCAGTTGTCGCCCTCCGCGGTATAGAGGTCAGCCTTGCCCGAGGTGTCCGCGTCGACGAACATCTCGTGCGAGGTTTCGTCGTTAATGTTGACGTAGCCAAACAGGTTGATTACAAAGCCCGTCTCCGGATCCTCATACCTGGCGCCACTGCCGCTGGGAGTATCTTCCATCTCAAAGCGATTGGGAATCGACATGCTATAAGGATGCATGTCGTTCGTGTACGTATACACGTCGGTTAGGTAATCGTCCGAATCGCCCGAGCCGTAGTATGCCGATTCGTCTTCGGGAACGGCCTCGTCATCGGACGACGAAGACTCCTTGTCCTTGGACTTGTTGCTCTTCTTCTTGGCAGAAGAATCTTTCTCGTCCGAAGACCCGGTATCGATCACCGAAATCTGCGTGCCGGAGTTCTTTGACCCGTTGAGCACCGTAAGCGCAAACACCGTGCCGCCCCCGATGAGGGCCACAGCAGCACATGCCACAGCAATGATGATCGGTGCCTTGCTCTTGGGCTTTTGAGGCGCAGGCGCGACCGGCGGCATCGACTGGGTCAGGCCCGGGGCAGAGGAAGGACCAGCGCCCGCAGGCGTCGGCGCGGAGCCACCCGCAAGCGACGCCCCGCAATGCGTGCAAAACGTCGATCCATCAGGCACTTGCTGTCCGCATTTTCTACAGAACATCGTTCGACCTTTCGTGGTTTAGCTTTTGTCACAGCCAAGTCTATACGCCCCCACCCAGGGCGCTGTTGCGCAACATGGAAAAGTCGATGCCGAGCCGTGCCGTCCCATGCGCCCAGTGCCCCAAACATGGGACATATGGCCCACCTTTCGAGACTCCCGGGCAACACAAGCTGGGGCATATCTATAGGTAAGGAACCCGTTGGGGCGCGGCCGAGCGACGGCCGCAAACAACGAACGGAGGTATCGCCGCACAGTACACAGAGACATCCGCCGCCAGCGCAATCAGTACCCCAACAACCCGCGGCGCCGTGATGTCATCGGCAGACAAGGAGGACGCCATCATGAAGAAAAAGACCCTATCAATCCTTTCCCTCTGCATCGCCCTCTTTGCCGCGTTTGCCCTTGTCGGCTGCGGCGGGAGCGCATCGGGCGGCGGCAGCGCCCTCAAGAGCGAGAGCAAGGAAAAGGCCCCCGTCGCCAAGAAGACCGACTTCATCTGGTTTAAGGTCGAGATGCCCGAGGGCGTCGGCGTAAGTGACTCTGCCGGCAAGAATGCCGACAGGGTCCAGCTCACCTTCCCCGAAGATGAGAACGCCTCGGCCGATCGCTTTATCCCCGTTTGGAAAAAAGCGCTGACGGCCGAGGAATCCCACGCCGACCAGGCGGAAAAGAAGGGGGACACGTTCCAGTGGAAGGATGGCGGGTCCGTCGAGTATAACGGCAGGACGTGGCTCGTCGGAACATACGAGGACAACAGCGGCATCTCAACCATGCTTTTTACCGACGTTGAGCCGGGAAGCGTCTACGTCCTCATCTCGAACTTCGACCAGCACGAGAAAGAAGCCGAGGCGCTCCTCAACTCCATCGAGTTCCCCGATGACATGGAAGAGGCAGTTTCCGAGGCACGCGAAGTCGAAATTTCGAGCATCGAGATCAAGTAACGGGGCACCCGCACGCGCCCCATTAAAACAACGGGCGCCCAACCCGGGGAGGGTCGACAGCACCGGCCCTCCCCTCTTTTGCGCCCGGACATATTGCCACTTGCCGGCGCAAATCCGGCCCCCAGAATGGGACACATGGCCCACCCGAACGAGCCGCTCGCGCGTACAGTAAAGGCAAGTAATCCATGGGCGGTTACAGATCGAGGAGGACACGACCATGAAAAAGAAGGCCTTTGCGATTCTCACCCTCTGCATCAGTCTCTTTGCCGCAGTTGCCCTGGTGGGTTGTGGCGGAAGCGGCGGCGCTACCGGCAGTGGCGGTGGCGGCGGAGCAGAAAAGCCAGCCGTGGATATGAGGACCGACTTCATTTGGTTTAAGGTCGAGGTCCCCGAGGGCGTCGAGATTACCGACGTTGCCGGCGACACGGCCGACAGGGCCCAGTTTAAGTTCACCAAGAGCGAGCACGCCAGCGACCGCTTCATCCCCGTCTTCGACCCTGACAAGAACGCCGACGAGCTGTTTGACTACGAGGCCAAGTGGAAGACCGACTTTGAGTGGACCGAGAATGATCCCGTCAAGTACAACGGCAAGACCTGGCGCAACGCTTCCTATACACACTCGGGCGGCGTGACGACTGAGTACTTCACCGACGTTGACGGCGGCAGCGTGTACGTGCGCATCGACAATGTCGAAGAGCACAAGGACGCCGTCGAGACCATGATGAAGTCCCTGGAGTTTGCCGATGATATCGCCAAGGCCAAGACCGAGGCCATGGACGTCAAGCTCGACGATATCGAGATCAAGCGCTAAGCGACTCGCGAGCGTAACGGGAAACACGAGCGCAGTGCAAACAAGCGACGGTGCCCCAGCGTTTCGTACTAAGGGAGGATCGGCTCGCCGGCCCTCCCTTTCTTATGCCGATAGCCGGCGAACGCGAGGGTGCTGGACGGCAAAACCACCCCCAGCGCGGTAGCAACACAAATAGACAAGCGCCCCAACGCGTCCGCCCGCCGATTAATAGCACCGCGCAGACAATTAAGCCAACACGTTTAGACATCCGGGCAGTATAGTGACCAAAACGAGCGCATAACCGCACCCCGCGAATGGAGGAGTTATGACCGAACACCACGCCATCAGTCGTCGAGCATTTACGCTGGGCCTAGGACTCGCAGCATTGTCGCCATTTGCAAGCCTGCCCGAAACCGCGGCGCTGGGCCTTCCCGTGCGCGCGGCATTTGCAGAAGACACGCCCACACCGGCGGCCACCCTCGACAAGTTCGTCATTCGCCTTCGCCCCGCGGGCTATTTTCGCACCGCGAGCGTCAACCAAGACGGCAACGTTCGCGGCAACGTCTGCCACCTGTTTAATGACGGCACGTCCAGCAAACTCATCCTTGAACACGTAGTGACCGATGCAGATAATACAAATTGGTATGCCATCCGCACCTTACTCAATTTCGAAGAGCATAATAAGACGGGCTACAGCATTTGGTCGGTCGACGGCGACTCGGACAAAGATGGAAAGGTCATCCACGTATGGAGTGGCGAGTATGACGACAAGCCCAGCCGCGCTTTTGCGTTTAAACGCCAGTCAAACGGAACCTATATCATCCGAGACCGGACGGTCGAGAAAGAAACCGAGAAAAAAGACATTAAGTACCTGGCAATAGAATCGGACGGCAAAGACCAGGACAGCAATAAGATCTGCCATAAGAGTAAGAGCATTCCGTGGGAGCTCGAACTTATCGGTTACGATATGAAAAAGAACGATGCCACGGTTAGCAGCCTCGACTGGATCACGTACAGCAGCTACGTCGACGGGCCCTGTTGGATGAAATACGTCGACAACAGCAAGTTCCTCGACGAACTGAGCATCCCGGGCACGCACGATTCGGGCACCTGCAGCGTGGACAATGACACCGAGCCCCAATCCTCCCAAGCAAAATGCCAGCAGGATTACATCCCCACGCAGTTGCTCGAAGGCATTCGCTACTTTGATATCCGACTTGGAAAGAACGACGAGAACGGCGACCCCGGCATCGACCACGGAGCTTGTTACCTGCTCAAAAAAGACGGGAACATTATGCATCTCTCCGATGTCATCGGGTACTTCAATACGTTTTTGAGCGAAAACCCGACAGAAGCGCTCATCATGCTCGTGTCGCGGGGCAATGGCGAGGCTACCAACGAAAGCCTCACGACGGCCTTTGGCAAGGTTTTGGATGAGAACCCCGACCTGTTCTACACATCGAGTCGCATCCCCACGCTGGGCGAGGTTCGCGGAAAGATCGTCCTGCTGCGTCGGTTTGGGCTCGCCGGCAACAGCGTAAGCAGCCACACATGGGGCCTCGACCTCACCCAATGGGACGACAAAATCGCAGCACACACCGACAGCACCTCTATGTGTCTCGTTCGAGACGAGCGGGGCTTTGAAGCCGTGGGGAAAACGGGTAACGAAGAGCCCTATTGCACCAAGGTATACGCCCAGGACCATTACGAATGCACAGGAACCGACAAAATCGGCTGGGTCGATATGGCGCTGCAGGAGACAACCAAGCTCGCCCGCATCATGGTGGACGTCGAGGACAATGACGGGGCCAAGGTAAAGGTCCTGGAGCACAGCTGGTGTATCAACTACACCAGCTGCACGAACTACAAGCAAGGAAGCAATCCTTTTACCGCAGCACGAGTGGTCAACGAGCATCTATACAAGAGCCAGTATATAAACAGCACCGGAAATGAGAGCACAAAGGAGGACTGCCTCAAGCACATTGGCATCATTGCGTCCGACTTTGTTGATGCGGCACTGGCCCGAAGCATCTACCAGCGCAATTACGATGCGAAGCACAAGCAGACCGTTTCGTACTACCTCCCGACCCGTATGCGCATGACATACGGCGACTCGTTGAGCGATGCCTCGCTCCAGGATGGAAAGACCGTTGGCGAGGGTCGTTTCCGCCTTGTCGACAGCAGTAACGTACTCAGCGTGGCGGCTTCGGGCAACACGTTTGCTATCGAATACGTGGATGTCGACGCCCTGGGCAACGAGACCGTTACGGAACTGCAGGGTTCCGTGCCCATCGATATCGACCCGCGCGCACTGACGCCCCACTTTGAAGGGCTCGAGGGCCTTAAGGCCGGCGAGGACGTGCGCGCAAAGATCGCGGCGCCGCTCGAGGGCAAGCTCGAAGGCGATGCCTGCACCGCCCAGCTCGAGTTTATGCACGATGCAAACGGTGTGCCGGGCACGGCAATGGCCGAAGGCGAGGCATTTACCGCAGGGACGTACTGGGTGCGCGCGAAAGGCCTTTTGGGCGACGCGGCGCAGAACTACGAGCTTGCCACCGACGGAGCCGCAAGCTTTACTGTGACGACTTCGGGCGACGCGGGCGGTGCAGGCAACACCGGCACCGGCACCAACGCGGGCAGCGCCGACAAGAACGGCAAGGGCAACAAGAGCAAGGGATCGGGCGAGAAGCTCGCCGGCACGGGCGACGGCTCTGGCATTGCCGCCGGGCTCGCTGCCGCCGCCGTGGCGACAACGGTCGCCGGTGCGGCAATGCTTGTCAACGATCGCGAAGACAGCGAAGGCGCTAGCGAATAGGCAAGCCGGCTTTCAGACGCATCGGCTCAATCAGGAGCGCAGAATATCGTTCTGCGCCCCTATTTTTGACATGAAGGGGTAGCAAAGTGTTGTTGTCCATGCATGTCACCCCCATGAGGTTCGCTAAAACTGCCTCTATGGCCACATTTTAGTCACCGCAAGGCTCCCATGCGAAGGTGCCAGACAGCACAGCAATTCGTGTCCGCGCGAGGCTTTAAACTAAATGCGATAAAGATGCATTCCACAAGAGGAAAGTGGGGCGACAGTGATGGGCGAACTGGTAAACCGTGGAGAATCGGCAATCGTGCCAGAATTTTTTTACAAGCAGGTTTCCTCGATTCTCAACGCCGCTCGCGACAAGGCCTATACCGCCGTTAACTTTGCGATGGTTGAGGCGTATTGGGAGATCGGCAAGAGCATTGTTGATGAGCAGGGCGGAGAGGAGCGCGCCAAGTATGGCGATGCACTGATCGACGAACTTGCCGTTAGATTGACTAAGGATTTTGGCAGAGGCTTCAACGCCAGAAGCTTAAGATACATGCGTCAGTTTTATCTTGCGTTCCCAATCCGGAACGCACTGCGTTCCGGATTGAATTGGACACATTACCGCAGGTTATCGCGTATAACCGACCCTGATGCTCGAACATGGTACATGAACGAATGCGCCGATTCTCGCTGGAGCACGCGTCAGCTCGAACGCCAGATCAACACCATGTTCCGCGAGCGCCTACTTACCAGCAAGGACAAAGAGGCCGTCACCCAGGAAATCCAAGAGAGCGCCCCGGCTCGTCGCCCCGAGGATATCATCCGCGACCCATATGTACTGGAGTTTTTAGGTTTCTCGGACGATGCTACGTTTCGCGAGAGCGATCTAGAGCAGGCACTCATCACGCATCTTCAGAAGTTCCTGCTGGAGCTTGGCCGTGGTTTCGCTTTCGAGGCGCGCCAAAAGCGCATCACCTTTGATGGGCGCCATTTCTATATTGACCTTGTGTTTTACAACTATCTGATGCGCTGCTTCGTGCTCATCGACCTTAAGACCGATGACCTTACGCACCAGGACCTGGGCCAGATGCAAATGTATGTGAACTACTACACGCGCGAGCTCATGAACGAAGGCGACAATCCGCCCATAGGCATCGTGCTCTGCGCGGACAAAAGCGATTCGATCGTCGAGTACACGCTGCCCGAAGACAACGACCAAGTGTTTGCCGCCAAATACCTGCCGTATCTTCCAAGCAAGGAAGAGCTGGCGCGCGAGCTGAGTGCCGAGTACCGCGCCATCAACGAAGCGACCAATGGCGAAACGCAAGGGTAGCAATGAGGCTCCAGCGAGCGCGACAACGGCAACGGATCGCTCATGCGCATCGCTCCCCTGGCGTTCACCGATGCGACAGACGAAGAGGTCAGCAAGGTCTCCGCGATTACGCACGCCCACAGAACGTCGACCGATGCATGCGTCATATTTGTCGAGCAGATGAGAGACGTGCTGAACGGCGCACTCCCCTCGTGGGCGCTGCAGCTGAAAAGCGCGCCCGACCACGAAATCAGGTCCGGCGGTTTCGTGCGCGACACCCTTAAGGCAGCCGCCTGGTGCTTCGTCAACACCAACAGCTACGAAGATTGCGTGCTTGCCGTCGTCAACCTAGGCGACGACACCGACACCACCGCAGCCGTCGCAGGCGCCCTCGCCGGCACGGCCTACGGCATCGCTGCAATTCCGCAGGAGTGGGTCGACGCCCTACGCGGAAAAGAACTGATTGAGAATTGCTTGTTTTAGGTCGCCATTCAAGAAATAAGGTAGGAGGCATCATGGAGAGGAAGATCGCGAATATCGATGAGTTCAAAATGGACGAAAACGAGACCCCGATACTCCCAACGGGACTGAGGGAGGAAGAAAACCTTTATGTCCTCCCCGACGGGCGTCACCTCCCCTGCGGGGTCTACCGGACCGAAGATGGCGGCTCGCTCATTTATGAGCCATCCGAACTAAGCTTCTTCGGGCAGATGCTTGCCCAATTCAAAGAGAGCTAGAGGCTTGATTGCCCGTTAGATCGACACTGCTCAAAACCAGGGGGCCGGCTATCCTCCACCGCGGCCCGTGAGGTAGGATTAAGCCTGCCGCGGAATCCGCCTGCGGGCAACGCTCCGATCTCCGATTGGGGTGAAGCCTATGAACTTGTTTCTTGAAATCCTGCGCCTCTCGATGTATGTGACCGGCATTGCCCGGAACCTCTACTCGATCTGGCGGGAATATAAGCAGTAACGGATAGCGAAGGGAGTCATAGAAAAGGGCCGGTTGCAGCCGACCCTTTAAGACGATAGCACCTGCGTTGCCCGCGTCTCCGAAGTTTGAGTAGCTGAGGAGCGGGTTCCGCGGCACATCCTGATTTTACCCAGTGGCAAGGCTCTTTTACAGCCGTTCCACCGTTTATTTACATCTGCCATCACGGGCGGGATGTTGCGCACTCTCGCGAGCCAACCGGCACCACTCCCCTACTTACCAAAGATCGCAGCGAACAAGCCCTTGCGTTTGGGCTTTTCTTCTCGGTAAGAACCCTCGGCGACCGCTGCCACCTGATGCTGCTGCTCGCCGCCTCCACGGCGTACGATCTGGTATAGGAAGGGCGATTTAACGTATTTGACCTCGATGGGCGTGGCGTGTACGGTGCTCTCGCCGGACAGATGCAGGCTCGGGTTGAGCGGCGCCACGATATGCGTCTCGCGCTTGTCGCTAACCACCACCGCGGCCGCACGACCCGTCTGGCCGTTCACGGCGATGCGCACCTGCTCGCCATCGCGGCTGTCCGTCGCCGGACGATCGACAAAGTAGACCGGCACCATCACCAGGCCGTCCTTATGCTTGCGGGCCTTGCGCGCCCAGGTTCGGATGCTCTTTTTATTGAGCCCCAGTACGGCCTCGGCATCGTTGCCCGCAACGTCGAGCGCCAGCTTATCAATGACCACCTGGTCCTTGGTAGACGCATCGACGGAGACAACGCGGAAGTCGCCCTCCTGCATGGCAGGATCGAACGGGCCCACCTTGGCAAAGTCCCACGGCTCCAAAATGCCCATAAGGCGAACGTCCAGGTAGTTTGCCCTGGGGTATGCCCAGTCGAGCACCTCGTAGTACACCAAGGTCTCCTTGCTCAGGCCCTTTCCCGGGAAGGACGCCATCATGCGCAGGTCCGCCAGCGCCATGGGGAAATAGAAGAGCATCATGTCGTTTTGAATCGCGTCTTCCACGTCGTGCCCGGCAAAGGCATCAGGGTACTGGCGCACCAGCTGCAGCGCGTTGGCACGTGCCTGCTGCGGCGAGATTTCGCAGGGAATACCCTGCTCAGGTACATACTCCGCACCAACACCCATGGTCAGGCGCTTGCTGAAGGTGCCGGGTTTAAGCAGGTCGGCAACGCCGATCTTATTACCGCAGGACGGGCACTCAAACACGCGCTGGGTCGATGACCCCTCAAAGGACGCACCGCAGAAGGGGCAGGGAATGCTCACGTGCGTGGCTTCTTGGAACTCCTGAGCCGTGCCGCGGTCCTCCCACAGTAGATGCTCCAGAACCGACTGATTGCGCCAGTACGAATTAAGGAAATACCAGTCCGGGTCCTCCGGGCGCTCGAGCTGCGACACATGCGTGAGCTTGAGCAGTCCATCCACCACCGTCAACGGCGTATGACGAATGCCCAGGGCGCTCTTGGGCTCCCCCGCATCGGCCTGCCACGGAACGACCGTGCCGCAATAGGCGCACTCAAAGCTGCGTTTAGCCTGGTGTGAGTACATAGGGCCGCCGCAGTTTTGGCATTTAATGGCAAACATCTCGTCCATGGATACGTCCTCCTTTACGCAGGGGCTGTCGACATTAAGTATGTCGAGCAAACAGGCACATGCCCATACCCATGTGGCCCAAAATGGAGCACTCGGTCAGACAAGAAGCCCCACTCGTTAGCGCGGGCAGACCATTGCTGCATTTTCTGAGCACCGGCGCACGGTGCGCCCATGCGAGCTACACTATCCCCTTAACGAGAATGCGAGGAGATACGCCATGCTATTTGTAAATCGGCTGGTACATACGCTTGTTCCCGGCGGCGAGGGCGAGCCGGTCGATACCTCCTGCCGCACCAACGCGGGCTTTGCCGCAAGCCTCATCTGCATTGGCCTCAACATCACCCTGTGCCTGGCCAAGGGCATCGCGGGCCTGCTCGCCGGCTCCGTCTCCCTCATCGCCGACGCTTTCAACAACCTCTCCGATGCCTCGAGCAACATCGTGAGTCTGCTCGGGTTCCGCCTTGCCAGCCGCCCGGCAGACGAGGGCCACCCTTACGGCCACGGCCGCTACGAGTACCTGGCCGGTCTGTTTGTCGCCGTCTTGGTTTGTGCCGTCGGCATCAACCTAATCCTCGAGTCGGTCACCAAGATCATCAAACCTTCCCCCACTGCATATTCGGCGCTCTCCTTAGCCGCCCTCGTCTTGTCCATGCTCGTTAAGCTCTGGATGGCCGCGTTCAACCGCACGCTGGGCGACCGCATCGACTCGGAGACGCTCATCGCCACGGCGCAGGACTCCAAAAACGACGTCATCACCTCGGGCTCGGTCTTAGTGGCGGCACTTATTTCGCAAACGACCGGCTTTGACCTCGACGGCTGGGCGGGCCTGGGCGTGGGCATCTTCATCTGCATCAGCGGCATGGGCCTGGTGCGCGACGCCATCAGCCCGCTGCTGGGACAAGCGCCCGACCCCAAGCTCGTCCAGGAAATCCGCGATAGGATTATGTCGTATCCGCAGGTCCTAGGCACACACGACCTCATGGTGCACGACTACGGCCCCGGCCGTCAGTTTGCCAGCGCACACGTGGAAATGCCCGGCGAGGGCGACGCATTTGAGCACCACGAGATCCTGGACACCATCGAGCACGACATCAAGCGCCAGATGGGCATTGGCATCACGCTGCACTGCGACCCCATCGCGACAACCGGCGATGATCTGCGCGGCTGGGTCAAGCGCGGCGTCATGCAGATCGACCCCGCGCTCTCCATCCACGACCTACACGAGCACGACGGGTTCGTTTCGTTTGACCTGGTGCGTCCCGACGGCTTTGACATATCCGACGAGGAGCTGCTGGAGCTCGTCACGCGCATCGTGCACGAGCGCCGACCCGACGTCTCGTGCGTCGTCACGTTTGATTCGGGCTTTAGCTCGCCCGACCGTCCGGCTGAACAGCTGTAGCCCGCTTAACAGCTAGTTTCCCTGCGCGCCCGAGATGCCGTTTTGTAGGGCGTTCCAGGCATCCGTCGCCAAGCCGCCCAAGTTCTGCGCGGCATCGCCCAGGTTTTGTGCCGTATCGCCCAGCTCTTGCGCCTTGTCTCCCAACTCCTGTGCCTTGTTGCTCAAGTCCTCCAGTGAATTGGAGCTCGAGCTGTCGGTACCGCTTTGGCCGTCGGACGAGTTGCCCGAACTGTTCTTGTGCGTGAGTTGAATTTCGAGGTTGCCGTTGTCGTTATAGTGGGCAGAAGTAACGACCCAGTTGGCATCGACAACGGGCGTCGAGCCGTCGTCGGTCAGAATCACGGCATTCGAAAGATCGGCGCCGCGCGACTTGAGGAGCTTCTTGGCGTTGGACCAGTACTGCCCCGGGATATCGCTCAGATCGACGGTGCTAGACGAGGCGAACTCGGTTTGCTCGGCAGTGGTATCGGCCGTTGAACTCCCTCGCTTGTTGAGCATGCCCGACACGATGGCAAACACAACCGACAGCGCAAAGAAGATCGCCAGTACGATGAGGATCTTCTTGATCACGCTCGACGAACGCGACGGCTTCTTCTCCTCGTCCTCGCCATATTGCGGAATCGACTTGGGGTACTCGCGATACGGCTCGCGCGACTCGTAGCGAGGCTGCGCAGTGCGAGGCATATACGTCGTCTGCTGAGGCTGCGGAATGGGATTCTGCGGCAGGTTGTCATAGGGATTCGGCGTCGAGGCAGCATAAGAATCCTGCGGCGTGTAATCAAACGGATCCGGAGCTGCGTTGCCATAGGGGCCTTGCGAAGATGCAGCGTAAGAATCCTGCGCCGTGTCGCCATAGCCCATAACCCGGGTGGGCTCGGCAGAAGGCTGCGTCGCGGCGGGGTCGGTATAACCGGGGTTGGGAACAACGCGGGTCGCATCGGCGCTATCGCCAGCCTGCGCGGAACCGTAGCCGCCCATCACGGTTGTTTTGTCCTGATCCATGCAACGATTCCTTTCCGTCGCTCGTGAGCATCAAGTTATCCATGCATTCTACCCGCGCAAAAACCTATGATGGGCAGAGCCCGTCGGTATCTACAAGACATGCGCGGGCCTAAGGATAAAAAAGCCCCGCCGGGCCTTGTGGGCACGGCGGGGCGGGCTAGCAGCTATGGACAGCAGACTTAGAACAGGCCGGTGATGTTGCCGTCGTTGTCGACGTCGATGTTTTCGGCCGCGGGCACCTTGGGCAGGCCCGGCATGGTCAGAACACTGCCGGTCAGCGCGACCACAAAGTGGGCGCCGGCAGAAACCTTGAGCTCGCGCACCGTGATGCGGAAGTTCTCGGGAGCGCCCAAGGCCTTGGCGTTGTCGCTAAAGCTGTACTGCGTCTTGGCGACGCACACCGGCAGGTTGCCAAAGCCGTTCTCGCGCAGCTCGGCGAGCTGGCGCCTGGCAGCCGGCGTAAAGTCGACGCCGTCGGCGCGGTAGACCTTGGTAGCAACGGCCTCGAGGGCGTCGGCCACATCGGCACCGTCCTCGTAGGCAAACTTGAGCTCGCTCGGCTGCTCAATCAGGCGCATGACCTCATCGGCCAGGTCGAGCGCGCCCTCGCCACCCTTGGCCCAAACCTCGGACAGCTTAACGTTAACACCGAGTTTCTGGCATTCGGACTCGATGAGCTCGAGCTCGGCCTCGGTGTCCGTCGGGAAGCGGTTGATGGCGACCACGCAGGGCAGACCGTAGACATTCTGAATGTTGTCGACGTGGCGCAGCAGGTTGGGCATGCCAGCCTTGAGGGCCTCGAGGTTCTCCTCGTTGAGGTCGGCCTTGGCAACACCGCCGTTGTACTTAAGCGCGCGGGCAGTGGCGACGACCACGACAGCGCTGGGGCGAACGCCCGTCATGCGGCACTTGATGTCGAGGAACTTCTCGGCACCCAGGTCGGCACCGAAACCGGCCTCGGTAATCGCGACGTCGCCGAAGCGCATGGCCATGCGGGTGGCCATGATGGAGTTGCAGCCGTGGGCAATATTGGCGAAGGGACCGCCGTGAACAAACGCAGGCGTACCCTCGAGCGTCTGGACCAGGTTGGGTTTGAGCGCGTCCTTGAGCAGTGCGGCCATAGCTCCCTGGGCCTTAAGGTCGCGTGCGCGGACGGGCTCGCCGGCATAGCTGTAGCCGACAACGATCTCGCCCAAGCGCTCCTTGAGGTCATTGATGCTCGTGGACAGGCACAGGATTGCCATGACCTCGGAGGCAACGGTGATATCGAAGCCGTCCTCGCGCGGCACTCCCTGGGCCTTGCCGCCAATGCCGTCGATAACATGGCGCAGCTGACGGTCGTTCATGTCGACGACGCGCTTCCAGGTGATGCGCTTAACGTCGATGCCGAGCTGGTTGCCCTGCTGAATATGGTTGTCGAGCATGGCTGCCAGCAGATTGTTGGCGGCACCAATGGCATGGAAGTCGCCGGTAAAGTGCAGGTTGATGTCCTCCATGGGGATGACCTGAGCCCAGCCGCCGCCAGCGGCACCGCCCTTGACGCCAAAGACGGGGCCGAGCGAAGGCTCACGCAGGGCCACAGCGCTCTTGACGCCGCGACGGCGCAGGCCATCGGCCAGACCGATGGTCGTGGTGGTCTTACCCTCGCCCGCAGGCGTGGGGTTGATGGCGGTCACGAGGACGAGCTTAGCCTGGTGATCAGTTGGCTCATTGAGCAGAGAGTAGTCGACCTTAGCCTTGTCGAAGCCGTACGGAATCAGGTGCTTTACGTCGACGCCGGCGTTCTTAGCCACCTCGGTAATGGGCAGCGGCGTGACGGAACGTGCGATTTCGATGTCAGTAGGCATGGACGGTCCTTTCGTTACCGGATGAGAAAAAGACCAATTCAGCATAGCACGGGCGCGCAATAGTAAAGCACCCGCAACCGACAAACGGCGATATGTTTATCCAATGCTCAGCGATAGCCTACAAACCCGTCCTAAACGGTCGGCTCAATTCCCAAATGCTCAAAGGTGCGAGGCGTTGCCTGGCGACCCTGCGGTGTGCGAATCATCAATCCGCACTGCAGCAGATAGGGCTCGTAGACGTCCTCAAGCGTACCCGGGTCCTCGCCCACCGCACTGGCAAGCGTGGTCAAGCCAACGGCACGGCCGGAGAACGTCTTGGCGAGTGTCTCCAAGATACGAATGTCCATCCAGTCCAAACCAAGCTCATCAATCTCGAAGAACTCGAGCGCCTGACGGCAAATATCAAGCTCAATAGGACCGTTGCCGCGCACCTGCGCGTAGTCGCGCACGCGCTTGAGCAGACGGTTGGCCAGGCGCGGCGTGCCACGCGAGCGTGAGCCGATCTCGAGCGCGCTCGGATGGTCTATTGTCACGCCCAGGATGGTCGCCGAGCGCGTCACAATCTGGGCAAGCTCCTCGACGGTGTAGTAATCCAGGCGATACGAAATGCCAAAACGGTCGCGTAGCGGGCCGGTCAACATGCCCGAGCGAGTCGTTGCCGCCACCAGCGTGAACTTGGGGATATCCAGGCGAATCGAGCGTGCAGCCGGACCCTTGCCGATCACGATATCGAGGGCAAAGTCCTCCATCGCAGGATACAGAACCTCCTCGACCGAGCGGTTGAGGCGGTGAATCTCGTCGATAAACAGCACGTCACCCGGCTGCAAGTTAGTCAGGATAGCCGCCAGGTCGCCGGTACGCGCAATAGCGGGGCCGCTCGTCGTCTTAATCTGAGCGCCCAGCTCGTTGGCGATAACCGTGGCCAGCGTGGTCTTACCCAGACCCGGAGGGCCCGAAAAGATAACGTGGTCGAGCGTCTCGCCACGGCTCTGCGCCGCCTCGATGAGCACGCGCAGGCTCTGCTTGATATGCTCCTGACCGCAATAGTCGTCCAAGCGCTGGGGACGCAGGGTGCGGTCGACATCGAGGTCCTCGGCCGTCAGCTCCGAGCCCACCATGCGCTCGCCGTGCGCCATGGATGCCGCCGGCGAGTTGCCGGGCGTCGCCCACAGGTCCTGAGAGTCATCGGCTTCCCACATCACGCATCCATTCCGAGTCGCTTAAGCGCCGCGCCGAGCAGATCCTCGACACGCATATCCTGCCCATCATACCCGCTCAGGGCGACATCGGTCTCCTGCGGGCTAAAGCCCATGGAGAGGAGCGCCGCGCGGGCGTCATCAATCGCCGAGGGAGCGGCGGCGGGAACCGGCATCGCAACCTGACCGGGAATCACGTCGACCGGCACAAAGCCCTTGTCCTTGGCAAAGGTGCTCTTGAGTTCCAGGATCAGACGCTGCGCTGTCTTTTTGCCCACACCGGGTACCTTGGCCATGCCCTTGTCATCCTCGGCCATTACCAGGGAATACAGTTGCCCCACGGTATAGGTGGAGAGCACAGCAAGCGCCAGGCGCGGACCGACGCCCGAGACGGACACGAGCCGATCGAACATCGTGCGCTCGTCCTTGGAGGCAAAGCCAAAGAGCGTCATGGCGTCCTCGCGCACCTGCATGCGCGTGTAGAGGCGCACCTCGCCGCCGGGCGTCGGCAACGTGGCCGCGGTGCTGCCCGAGATGCCGAGCTCAAAGCCCACGCCCGATACATCGACAACGGCCGAGCTCATCGTGGCCTCGACAAGCGTTCCATGGAGCTGGGAGATCATCAGTATCCGGTTCCTCTCTGTTGATAGAACTCGCCACCGGTAAGCGCCCGGGTGCGGCTGAGGTTAACGTGGCAGATGGCGCAGGCCAGGGCATCGGCGGCATGGTCGGGATTCGGGTCGTGATCGAGCTGTGTGAGCGTGCGCACCATGTAGGCGACCTGCCGCTTATCTGCGGCACCGGTGCCCACCACAGCCTGCTTGATCTGCATAGGCGTGTATTCGCCTATCTCGAGCGCGCATTCCGAAAGCGCCACGAGCGCGGCACCGCGGGCATGCGCCGTGGGGATGGCCGAGCGGACGTTGGCGCCAAAGTAGATGCTCTCGATAGCAGCGGTATCGGGGCGATAACGCTCCACGACACCCTTGAGGTCGCGGGCAATATGCGACAGGCGCACCGCGAGCGGACTACCCGCGCTCGTCTCGATACAACCATAGGCACGGCAGCGAACCTCGCCGCGTCGCTCCTCGATAATCCCCCAACCCGTATGGGCCAAACCGGGGTCGATACCCAAAATGACCAAGCCAACCTCCCCTCGCCACAAGTACGGCGCAAGACAAGGCCCCGCGCATCATTCACGAACGTCTGTTCTAGAATAACACAACGCTAGCCCTATAAGTCAGCCGAGATAGAATTGTAGGTTGAGCATACGCAAGCGGGCACGCAGAGACCTAGTTCTGGCTAAAGAACGGGAACTGTCGGGGATCCACCGGCGGTTGCGGCATCGGCCCGCCTTGCGGGCCACCCTGCGGGCCACCCTGGCCGCCCATCATCTTTTCGATGGCGTCCTGGACCTCGCCCTCAAACTTTTTCATACCCTCATGCAAACGACGCTGGCCGTCCTCGGAGCGCAGCTCCTCCATCTGCTCGGGCGAAATACCCAGCAGCTCGCCCAAAATGCCCATCATCTCACCACGCATACGGTCACTCGTATCGTCGTCGGCAAAGCGGCGCACCTCGACGCGCGCCAACGAATCGACCGTCATGCGCTCCTTGCCGCTCAGCCCTAGGTCGGACCACGCGAGCATATACGGCCAAGCACGCTCGGCAAACGAACGGGCCGAGACAATCGGCGTCGTCGGCAGCTGGCGGCGAGCCGTCTCTCCCTGGCGCACGAGCATCAGCAGCAGCGAGCAAGCCTCGGGCTTGCCGGTGGCCATTGGGATGTCGTCGAAGGGTCGGTTGCGGTCCACGTGCGCCTCGAGCGTGCCATCGACCTCGTCCGGCTCAAGCCCGCCGAGCAGCTGCGCCGCGCGGTCGAGCATGTCGACCGGACCGTCAAGCGTCGAGAGCGCTTGCGCCAGCACGCGCTCCATGCAATCCTCCACCGCGTTGAGCGTCACGAGCTCCTGCGGCACCACGGCAGACGTACGGTTGCGCACGCGCGCCACAAACTCGAGCGTCGACAGGTATACGTCGCCAAAGGGCGCGTAATCGCCCTGGTAGCCACCGCAAAGTGCCGGTGCCGCCAACGCGTACTCGGTCTTGGAAAGCGGGCTCAACGCCATCGCACCCAGCTCGAGCGCTGTGTCCTCTAGCATGAGACCCAGCGTGCGAGAGCGCAGGCGCTCGGCGTCGCCCGCCGACACATCGCGGTCGAGCACACGCGCGGCATCCGGCGCATCGCGCTCAACCGTGCGAATATGTAGGCGCTCGGCAATCGCGCGGACGGCGGCACAGCGAGCAGCCTCGGCCTCCTCCTGCGCCGGCGTAAAGATGCGGTTGCGTCCCAGCACCAGGCCGACCACATTACGCGGACCCAGGGCGTCAACGGCAAGCGCCGCCAGCAGGGACGACGGCAGATCGCCCTCGAGCGCCACCACGGCGCGCGACGTACCGCGGGCGCGGGCATTATCGCGAACGGCGAGCACCAGCGCCTGCCACAACCACTCCTCGGAACGAAACTCGGGCAGCTCGTGGTCCTCCAAGGCATCGAGCATCACACCGCGCTGAATCTCCTGAACCAGTAGGCTCTCTTCAAAACATGGTGCTTGGGCCACCACGCGACCGCAGTCGTCGAGCACAAACGAGCCACCGGTATACACCGACTCGTCGTACGCACCAACCGGCGCCATGCAGGCAAACCACACGCTGCGCTTGGAGGCAATCTTGCGGTAGGCTCCGCTGCGCACGGCGGCGATCGCGGCGGTCTCGCGGTCGGTCATATCGAATGCGTTGAACTGGAAATACGCAATGAGGTCGACGCCGGTCGGCAGCATCTCGAGCTCGCGGTCCAAGTCGAAGATCACGGCGATGCGCACGCCGTCCACGTCGAACACCGGCGGCGCCCAACGCGCGTCGTTGTTCTCGCCACGCTGCAGGGCAATGCTCGAACGGGCCGGCACCACATGGCCGTCCTTGAGCATCATGTAGTCGAGCAGGGGCTGGCCCTCAAACGAAACCGCCGCGGGCACGATGCAGATCATATCGAGCTCTTGGATACGCTCGGCGACGCCGGTCAAGCCGGCAAGCATGTCGTGCTCAAAGTCGGCAGCGCCCACCAGGCCGCCGGGCAGGGCCCCCATAAAGAGCGGAGCCGGCACGCACAGCACGCGCGCACCGCGCTCGTGGGCCAGGCGCGCCTGGTCCTCGATGCGACCGCAGATACCCTCAATATCACCCAGGCGCATATCGATCTGTGCAAGTGCGAGCTTCATGGCTCAGCCCTTTCCGTCGTAAACCATCGTTGTCGTAGTAAAAGCGCCGGCCGCATGATGCAGTCGGCGCTCGCATGTGCATATGCTAGCTATGATACCCCGAGCGGGGGCGCGCTCCTAGAACGTCGCGGACCACAGCCCGTGCAGGTTGCAATAGGCGTAGACGGTACCGGTCTTGGAACCGCCGGCAAAAAACGTCGCGGGCTTCATGCCGGGCTGGAGGTAGTGGACCTCCAGACGGCCCTCGGCCTCAAGGGCGATCCACTCGATGTAGTGCTCGGGCACCATAGGATGCTCGACCGAACCCACGCGTGCGCGGATCACGTGACCGTCGCGCTCGCTCTCGACGACTGGCACGTGCTTCTCGTGCGCCGCGTCCTCGGTGTTCGCGGTCAGCTCCGTGCAGCCGGCAGGGGTTGCAACGTCGTTGCCAAGGGCGGCAATGAGCTTGCCGTCGGGGTCCTTAAAGAATTTTGCCATGATGTTCTCCTTTGCTGATGTGCCGGTGTTCTCGATGCTTCTTATGCCCAAAGGCAGGCAAACCATCCACGGCATGGCAAATGAACACATAACGAGCGAGACTAGCGCCCGTCGCCGCCGAGCAGCGCCAGAACATCCTCGCGGGTAAACAGCGCCGACGAGATGCCGTCGCCGCCAAGCACGCTGTTGACCAGGTCGCGTTTGGACTCCTGCATCTGCATGATGCGCTCCTCGATCGTGTCCTTAGCGATGAGCTTGTACACGGTCACGGTATGTTGCTGGCCAATACGATGCGCGCGGTCGGTCGCCTGGTCCTGCGCGGCCACGTTCCACCACGGGTCGTAGTGGATGACCACGTCGGCCGCCGTCAGGTTAAGGCCCACGCCACCCGCCTTGAGCGAAATCAAGAACACCGGCACCTCGCCCGCTTGGAACTGCGCGACCATCTTGGCGCGGCTCTCCTTAGACGAAGCGCCCGTGAGCTTAAGAAAGCCGATGTCCTCCTTGGCCAAGCGCTTGCCGATAATATCGAGCATGCCCGTAAACTGGCTGAACAGCAGAATGTGGTGCCCGCCGTCGAGCGCACCGTGCACGAGCTCCATACAAGCGTCGAGCTTGGCGCTCCCCGCCTTGTAGTCCTCGTAGTGCAGGTGTGGGTCACAGCAGATCTGGCGCAGTTTGGTGAGCTCGGCGAGCACCTTGAGCTTGTCCTTCTTAAACTCGGATGCCTCACGATGCTGCACCTGCCGGGCGATGCGGTCCTGGTTGGCCAGATAGAGCTTGCGCTGCTCGCCGGTGAGCTGTGCCATGACGGTGTCCTCGATCTTCTCGGGCAGGTCTGCCACCACGTCTTCCTTAACACGGCGCAGCACAAACGGCGACACGAGCGACTGTAGGCGAGCGGCGCTATCGCCCTCGGCATGCTCGACGGGGCTCTCAAAGCGCTTGGCAAACGACTCGCGCGTCCCCAAAAGGCCCGGCATCAAGAAGTCGAAGATGCTCCAGAGCTCGGACAGGCGGTTTTCGATGGGCGTGCCCGTCAGGGCAAAGCGCACGCCGGCCGGCAGGCGCTTGGCGGCGCGCGCCACCTGCGTGAGCGGGTTTTTAATGTACTGGGCCTCGTCGAGCACGACGCGGGCAAAGTCCTGCTCGGCATACTCGTCGATATCGCGGCGCATGAGGTCGTACGACGTCACGACCACGTTATGCTCGGCCACGCCGGCGATCTGCACGCGGCGTTGAGCCTTGGCGTCCACAATGGCGCACACGTCGAGCGAAGGCGCAAAGCGCTCCAGCTCGGCAGTCCAGTTATACACGAGCGACGCGGGGCATACCACGAGCGTGGGCTTGGCGTCTCCCGCTTCCACGCGCGCCAGGATATGCGCGATCATCTGCAGGGTTTTGCCCAGGCCCATGTCGTCGGCCAAAATGCCGCCGAGGCCCAGGTGTTCGAGCGAGCCGAGCCACTGGTAGCCGTCGACCTGATAGCCGCGCAGTGTGGCCTTGAGCGAGGCAGGTACCGTAAAGTCCATCTTGCCGAGCGTATCCAGGCGCTCGACGGTGCGGCGGAACGCGGCGTCGCAATCGGCCTCGAGCGCCGGCGTGCGCGCGAGCATGCTATCGACAAACAGGGTACTCGACGCGGGAAGCGACACGCCATCGAGCAGGTCGACGGCGTCGACACCCAGGTCCTCGGCAAGACCAAACGCGGCGCGGGCACCCTCGTCCAGGCGTACAATGTCGCCGGACGTCAGGCGCGCAAACGTCTGGTGGCGCTTGTACGAGTCCAGATAGATGGCAAGATCTGCCGCCGAAAGACCGCTCGCGCCCAGTTCGACATCGAGCAGGTTGCTCTTGACGGTCGCGCGCACCGAAAGCTTGGGCGCAGGGCGCACCGAGATCTGGCGCAGGCGGTCGCTGAGCATGACCTCACCCAGCTCGGACAGGGCAGACAGACCCTCGGTAAGCAGGCAGAACAGGCTCTCGTCATCGCGTTCCTCAAACGCCAGGCCGCCCTCGTGGAAATCGAAGTACATGGCAGCCGTGTCCATAACGCGAAACTCTGCCACCTCATCGCGCGGCGGCACGCCCGGGCGCTGGTCTTCGAAGGGGCTTCCCGGAGCACCCAGGCTAAAGAGATCTGCCGACCAGTCGCCGTAGCTAACCGTAATCTTGCAGGTCACGAGCCTATCGTCGACGCCAATCGCCATGGCAAAGCTCGGCTCGGGCGCCACGGTATCGAGCGCGGCGGGCGCGGTGAGGTCGGTGTAGTCGCGCAAAATGGGCAGCGCCATGCGGCAGAACTCACCCACCTGCTCGACGGCGATATGGACCGGCGTGCGACAGGGCAGCAGACGCGACAGAAACGGTGCGGCATGCTGGGCAAACGCCGCATCGGCGCGGCGCGCGCGGTGCGTGTCAACCAGATAGGCAACGTCGCCCGAGACAAAGCAGTACATATCGGCGGGCAGGCGCAGGTCGTAGCTGCCACCGGCCGCCGGCGCGATCTTGGCGGCAAGGAGCGGCGGTTGTTTTGCCGAGGCCTCGTCCTCCCCCACCGGCGACAACTCAACCGCTACCTCATAGGAACGATGCGTTGTCGTTCCCCGCGACCAGGCGGGCTCAAAGGAAATGGTCCGGCCAGGTAGCAAGTCCAGCATGTATACGATGTCATGCTCGGACAGCGGCAGCTGGCGCTCGGCGACAAAGCCGCTGCGTGCAAAATCGTACGACGCCGAACGCGAACTCGTGATGTCGCTCAGATACACAACCGTTGCCACAACAAGGTCGAGCAGGCGCACCGAAACCTCGTCAAAGGCTTCGGGCGTATGGACAAACGTGAGCTTCTTGCCGTACGAGAAGGTGCCGCCTCGGACATAGGCATCGGCCATGCCGTCGATATCCTTGACCACGTAGGACACCGAGCCACAGCGGATGCGAAGCTCGAGCGCCCAGCTAAAGCGGTCGGCAAACAGCGGATTGTAGTACGGCACCAGCGAGGGCTCCAATACCGCCTTGGGGGCATCGGGGTCGACTGTGCCGGCGAGCTTGCGGCGCATGCTCGCCAGCTCATCCATGCGCGCGTCCGAAAGATCGGAAAGCGCCGCCACAAGGCTCGGGCTCGTGGGGACGGGCGCCGGGAAGGGAAAGTTGGGGTTGACGGCCGGCGCGGCGGACGCGGCGCGCGCGGGCTGTTTCGGCTGCGCCGTAAACGTGCGAACCGGCGTGCGCAAACCTTCGACGGGCTCGGCGCCGCTGGCATCCAAATACGCCAGCGCCGTGGCAATAGCGTGCTTACACATACCGGGATAGCGGTATGCGGCGGGGCAGTCGCAGTCGTAGTCGATAACCTCGTGCTCGTCCATGTCGAGCGCCACGTGCGTCTTGTACAGGTCGCCGCGCGAGCCGCGCACCGAGCCCTCAACCGTCACGTTTTTGGAGAAGCGCGAGCCGCTGTCCTCGATCGACAGCACGGCGCCGTTAAGCATGAGCGAACGCCCCTTCATAAAGGTGCCGCTCAACGCCGCCTCTTTGCGAAGCGCCTGCACAAACGTCCCCTGCGCCATCACTTCCTCCAATCTCACCCGGGGTAGCTTAGATCACCGTCACGCGGCCTTGGTTACCCACGATGGCCTTAGCCTCGGCCAGCAGCGGAATCGAGCGCGCGTTGACCTTGGCAGGCACCTCGGCGCGCAGCACGCGCCCGTCCACCTGCTCGATAAAGATCTCCACGCGATCGCCACCCGGGTTAGCGGTGAGCACCGTGGCCAGGCGCGCCATATTGCCCTGGCTAAAGCGGCTGTTGGGCACCATGACCTCAAACACCTTGGGCTTGTTATTCTCCTCGTTGAGCTCCAGCGGCACAATCTCCTGCGCGATGATCTGGTCACCGCGGTCCGAGCGCTCGAGCTTGCCCTTGATGCGCACAAAGGCGTCGGACAGCTGCGCGCCTGTCTCGGGATCGACCTCGCCGTACAGGTACCCCTCGGCCTCCTTGTAGGTCTTGGGGAACACCACGACGGTGGCCTCTCCTTCCATGTCCTCGAGCTGCACGATGCCCATGGGGTCGCCGTTTTTGGTCACGCGCTTGGACACGCTCGAGACCATACCGGCCCACCACAGCGCCTTGCCCTCGGGAATCTCCTGGTTGATGGTGCCGCCCGTGGGGTTTTGTACCTCGTAACCGGTGTCGATCTGCGAGAACGAAAAGTCACGCGCCTTGGCTAGTGCATACTCAAACGGGCGCAGCGGGTGGTCCGAAACATAGATGCCCAGAACCTCTTTCTCCTGGCTCAGCTTGAGGTGGCGGTCCCATTCCTGGCCGTCCGGATCTGGCACGCTCACCTCGAAGCCCGAGCCCTCAACGTCGCCAAACATATCGAAGAACGAGGTCTGGCCGCTCGCGCGGTCCTTCTGGCGCTTTATCGCGGCATCGATGATGTTCTCGGGGTTGTTCTTATCCACAAAGTGCATCATCTGGCGACGCGGATACCCCGTGGAGTCGAAGGCGCCTGCCTTGATCAGCGATTCGATTACGCGACGGTTGGCCTGGCTCGAGTCCACGCGCTCGACAAAGTCGTGCAGCGTCTTAAACGGGCCGCCCGCCTCGCGCTCGGCGATAATCGCCTGCGCCACGCCGGTACCCACGCCGCGGATGCCGGCCAGACCAAAGCGCACGCCCTCCTTGGTAGCCGTGAACTCGGTGCCGGACTCGTTGACATCTGGCGACAGCACGGGGATGCCGTCGTGACGGCATGCCGAGACGTAGTGCACGATTTTGTCGGTCTTACCCGTATAGGACGTCAGAACGGCCGCCATGTACTCGTGCGGATAGTGCGCCTTGAGCCACGCCGTCTGCATAACCAGGATGGCGTAGCCGGCAGAGTGCGACTTGTTAAAGGCGTAAGACGCGAACTCGAGAACATCGTCCCAAATCTTCTGGGCGACCTCGCGCGTGTAGTTGTTCTTGATAGCGCCGTTCATCCAGTGGTCGTAGGTGGTCTCGTCCGAGCCATCCTCCCAGTGCAGCACCGTCGACGTGAGCAGTTTGATCTTCTTCTTAGCCACGGGCTTACGGATACGCGAGTCCGATTCGCCCTTGGAGAAGCCGCACATCTCGACGGAGATGAGCATAACCTGCTCCTGGTAGACCATGGTGCCGTAGGTTTCGCCCAGGATGTCGTCCAGACGGTCGTCGTAGGAGACCGCCGGCTCCTTGCCGTTCATACGGTTGATGTAGGACGAGACCATGCCGGCGCCCAGCGGGCCCGGGCGGTACAGAGCGATCAATGCTACGACGTGCTTGTACTCGGTGGGCTTCATGTTCTTGATCGTGGCCGTCATGCCGGCGGACTCGACCTGGAAGACGCCGGCGGTATGGCCGGAGCCCATGAGCTTAAAGATCTCGGGATCGTCAAAGGGAATCTCTTCCTCTTTGATGTCGATGCCGAAGTTCTTCTTGATGTTTGCCTTGGCCTTGGAGATAACCGTCAGCGTGCGCAGGCCCAAGAAGTCCATCTTGAGCAGGCCCATGTCGGCAACGGTATGGCCCTCGTACTGAGTAATCTCGACGCCGCCCTTGGTATCGAGCTTGGTTGGCACGTGCTCGTTGACGGGGTCACGGCAGATCAGAACGGCGCACGCATGCACGCCCTCGCCACGGGTGAGACCCTCAATCGAGAGCGCCGTGTCGATGATGCGGCGAGCGTCGTCGTCCTTTTTATAAGCCTCGGCAAAATCGGGGTTATACAGATCCTCTTTGCCGGGTTGTTTGTCGAGCACCTGCTTGAGCTTGACCTTGGGGTCGCTCGAGACCATCTTGGACAGGCGCTGACCCATGTAGACCGGGTAGTCCAGGACGCGCGCGGCGTCGTTGATGGCCTGCTTGGCCTTGATGGTCGAGTAGGTGATGACGTGGGTGACCTTCTCGGGGCCGTAGAGCTGGCGAACGTGCTCCACGACCTCGAGGCGCCGCTCATCGTCGAAGTCCATATCGATATCGGGCATCTCGGTACGCTGCGGAGACAGGAACCTCTCGAACATCAGGCCGTTCTCGAGCGGGTCGAACGCGGTGATGTTCATGGCGTAGGCGACGATAGCGCCGGCGGCCGAGCCACGGCCGGGGCCGACGCCGATGCCGTTGTCCTTGGCCCATTGCACGTACTCGGCGACGATCAAAAAGTACGCGGCAAAGCCCTTGTCGCAAATGACCTTGTATTCGTACTCAAAGCGCTCTTTGATGTTGACGCCACCGATCTCGCGCGTGGCCCAGTCGTCGCCGTAGTGCTGGCGCAGGCCCTTCTCGCACTCGCGGCGGAACTGGCTCTCGTGCGTCTCGCCGGGATCGAGCAGCGGGAAGCGCGGCAAGATGATGGAGTCCCAGTCCAGCTCGACGTAGCACTTGTCGGCAATCTCGAGCGTGTTGTCGCAGGCCTCAGGGCAATACGGGAACATCGCCCGCATCTCCTCCTCGGTCTTCATGTAAAACTCCGAGCCGGTCATGCGCATGCGGTTGGGGTCGTCGACCTTGGCGTTCATGCCGATGCACATGATGACGTCCTGCACCGGCGCGTCCTCGCGGCGCAGGTAGTGGAAGTCGTTGGTGGCGATGACCTTGACGCCCACCTGCTTGGCGATATCGATGAGCGTGCGGTCCATCTGCTCGTCGGTCAGGCCGTTGTCGGTGGTAATGCCGTGTTCCTGGATCTCGATGTAAAAGTCGCCGGGGTCAAAGGTATCGCGGAAGGTCTCGGCCCACTTGATGGCGCCTTCCATGTCGCCGCGGTCGATGTATTTGGGGATGATGCCCGCGATGCAGGCGCTCGTGCAAATCATGCCCTTGGCGTGGCGGCGCAGGTTGTCGAGCGTCACACGCGGCTTGTAGTAAAAGCCCTGCACGGCGGCCTCGGAAACCGTCTGCATCAGGTTGACGTAGCCCTCCTGGTCCTTGGCCAGGAGGATCATGTGGTAGAGCTCGGGCTTGTGGTCGCGGGCGAGCGTCTCGTCCGGCGTAAAGTAGACCTCGCAGCCAAAGATGGGCTTGATGACCAGGGGCGGCTTGAGCTCGTCGATGTTGCCCTTTTCGTCCCACATGGCCATGTCCTTCACATACTGGGCATGCTCGCGCGGGTTTTCCTCGGGATCGGGCTCCACCAGCTCGTCGCGGCGGTCCTTTTCCAAGAAGGCCTTGTCGTGGCTCCAAGTTTTGTACTCGGGCGTATTGTGGTTGACGGCGTCGCAGGCCAGCGCCAGATCGGGCACGCCATACATGTAGCCGTGGTCGGTAATGGCCACGGCGGGCATGCCCAGCTCTACGGCGCGATTGACCATATCCTGGATACGGGTTGCGCCGTCGAGCATGGAGAAAACAGTGTGATTGTGCAGATGGACGAATGCCATGTGATGAGCTCCGATGCGGGTTCGTGTTCTGACTGAACGATTTTACCGCACGGCACGGACAGCACCCGAACCTAGCCAAACCCACACGGGTAGTCAATTTGGGACCTTCAAAAAGGGAATGAGGGCATCCCGATGCATCGAGTATTACTGGAACCCCGGCGATACGCTGAATGATTTGTGACGAATAGTCATGTCCATCAAGAAGGCTCGACGCTTCGGGCAGCTCGTCAATCGATATATCAATTCTTGGAGACATGTATTCCTACCATTTTTAAAGAAACAACGGCGGTAATTGCCATCGCGATTGCGCCAATAACACCGAGCGCTATCTGAATGGGATATAACCCCAACACATATCCAAATATGGAGAAAAACATTGCAGAAAAGAGAGCCCTTACCAGAGACGCGACGGAAAGGATCGTCGCGCGAAGATCGTCCGCTATCGCGTCTTGGATTAAGTTTTCCGAAATGATGTACACCACTTCTGGGAGAAAACAAAGCACCATGCTAAGGCCAAACAAACACAGCGGATTTGAAGCGAACCACGGAAGAATCATGAAAAGGCCAGCCTCGATTAGCATCGAGCCGAGCATGGTATTTCTTTTCCCGAAACGCGATGAGAAGAAATCTGCTGCAATGTAGGCCGTCGCATTTACTGCATAGGATGCACCGAAAAAGATTCCTATTATGGAGACGGGAGCATCAAATGCGTCGAATACCAACTGATTCAAGTTGTAATAACTCCCATAGAATCCATCGAGCATGCTTGTGCCGATTAGAAGAAGCAATACCGCAAAAGCGGATTCTCCAACACGCCAGGTTTCGCGTCTGAACATCTTGGCCGCGTCAAACCTTCCCTTTTCAGAGCTTTCAGAACGGGTCGCTTCCGTCCTCTCAATGGGATACAGAAGGAAAAGCTGCAGGAGATAGAAAACGGAGACACATACGTAGAGGGCGCTCCAAGATACTTGGGCAATGAAAGATCCGAGCACAATTGCCATTCCCGTAGCGATTGATTGCGCGGCAAGCAGCCGAGCATTGATGGTGAGGAAGCGCTCTCCTTGACCGGCATTCCGGGCAATTTCATATAAAAGTGCTTGTTCGGACCCCGATTGAAGGGAGTAGGCGAGTGCCTCAACAAGGGAAAGCACGACAAGAAAGGGACCTGAGAGCAACAGCATGCCAGCCGTATGGAAGAAAAGCAGCAGCACGCCCACTTGAATCGAAAACTTCTTTCCAAAGAAATCGCCTATCAGCCCTGTTGGCAGCTCGAGGACGACCGTTGCAATGTTAAACAGGGCTTGATAAAGCGCGATTTCCGTGACAGACATTCCTTTCTCCGCAAGGAAAAGTAGAAACACTCCCCGATTTAAAACAAATCCCGCGAGAACGAAAAAGACGGAATAGATGTGCAGTTGCGTAGCGGCATTCTTATTCATTTAGCACTTCCATCAACTAATTTTGTCGGGCCGCTCGCTACTGACTCGAAGCCTGAAGTGTTCACAGTTTCCGATGAAGAGCTACCTTGCCTTTTTGCGGCCTGGGCACGCTTCTCGTACTTATTGCCGTTGAGCCTGTTGCGGCTGGAGCGCTTGCCCGTGGCGTTTTCGATATCCTGCATGATGGACCCCGCTAGGGCGTCAAAAAGCTCCTCCGGCGTCACCCCAAGCGTTTTGGTGAGCTGCATATGGCTCCTTATTCGTTTGAACCGTTCGAGCTATTGTACCGTCCCAGACTCTCCCATGCGTTGCGGTGCTATTTGGACGATTGAGGGCTTTATCCGGGGCGGCCGCGTGGGTTTGCCCAAAGTAGCTAAAAAAGCCCCATTACAGTTTGAGTCGTCCGAAAGGGCGGCTCTTTTCCGTT